>JBDUEQ010000145.1:0-19114 GCA_040002315.1 Gammaproteobacteria bacterium | reverse complement strand
GCCACCGAAAGCACTTACGAGTACCGGCCACAAAACGATCAGGGGCACATAACGCGCATTCTGTGGCCCGGAACAGAATGCGCGATGATCACCGCGGCGGAATTGCGCTGCAGAGCCAGCTTCACAATTTCCCGCGGATGCACACTGGCGCCATCGATCGTGCCGCGGAACAATTCCTGGTATTGAATCAGGCGGTGGCGTTTGTCCAGGTACAGACAACAGAACACTTCGTGTTCGAGATCGCGCAATTGCGACGAGAGGAAGTCGCGCGTGGCGCGCGGGCTTGCCAGCGACGGCCCGGCCCGCAGAGTTTCCGACAATTGCCTCCTGGCGATCTCGACCGCAGCCTGCAACTCCGCGAACCGCGCGAGACCCAGACCGCGCTCGGCGCAGAATCGCTGCCGGTCGGCCGCGATCAATTTTCGCAACGAGTGAAAGTTCTGGAGCACGCCCCTCGCCAAGTCCAGCGCCGAATGACCCGGAGTGCCGGTGCGCAGCAGGATTGCCAGCAACTCCGCATCGGATAACGCCGCCGCGCCCTTCTCGAGCAGCTTCTCGCGAGGTCGTTCGTCAGCCGGCCAGTCCCGAATTGCCATCTGCGCAGCATGGCGAGCGGGCAGCCAACAGACTAGCGGCATATCTTAGGTGAGCGGGGAGATTGACCCTCCCCGCCCAACCTGCCGCTAGGAGGCTAGTGAACCAATGGCGTCTTGGAGATACGTTCGACGCGCGTCGCCGCGACAATTCGTTCACTGGTTTCAGCTGTGACCGGAACTGCCGAAGCCGCCCGCGCCGCGCGCAGTCGCAGAAAAATCTTCGACCACTTCGAAGCCCACCTGCACCACGGGCACGAATACCATTTGCGCGATACGGTCGCCCGGATTGATGGTGAACGGCGCGGCGCCGCGGTTCCACAACGACACCATCAGGGGTCCCTGATAATCCGAATCGATCAACCCCACCAGATTGCCGAGCACGATGCCGCTTTTATGGCCCAGCCCTGAGCGCGGCAGCAGTACTGCCGCGAGTTCCGGGTCTGCAATGTAAATCGAAACGCCCGTTGGAACGAGTTCGGCGCCCCCGGGAACGAGGATAAGCGGCGCATCGAGGCAGGCGCGCAAATCCATACCGGCCGAGCCAGATGTCGCGTGCTGCGGCAGCGGGAATTCCCGCCCGATGCGTGGATCCAAGATCCGCAACTGGACGGTACGCTGCACCGTCAGCGGCGGGCACGACGGGCGCGCACGCGATCCCGCGGCAGGGCGGCGACGGTGCGACGCTTGCGCGACCCGCGCCGCGGACTGCCGTCGGGCGGCGGCAGGCGGCTGGCGATCAAGGCAATCAACTGGCGCGCGACACTGATTTTCGGCCCGCGTGCCACTTCGACTTTACCGCCCGGCCAAATGACGGTGAGGGCATTGTCGTCGCAATCGAACGCGATTCCCTCGCCGACTTGGTTGGCGGCGATCATGTCGAGCTTCTTGCGCTTGAGTTTGGCGCGCGCATTCTCTTCGACGTCATTGGTCTCTGCGGCAAAGCCGACGACAAAGGGCCGCTTGGCCATGTCCGCGACGGACTTGACGATATCTGGGGCGGGCTCGAGATCGAGCTTGACCGAAACGCCTTGCTTCTTGATTTTTTGTTTGGCGACGGTCACGGGCTGATAGTCGGCAACTGCCGCCGCCGCAATGAATACGTCGGCGTCCGCCACTTGGCGATGCACCGCGGCGTACATGTCGCGGGCGCTTTCCACATTGATGCGGGTGATGCCGGCGGGCGTCGGTAATTGCACCGGACCGCTCACGATGGTCACGTGTGCGCCGGCCTCGCGGCAGGCGGCAGCTACGGCGAATCCCATTTTCCCCGAGCTGCGGTTGGTCAGATACCGTACCGGGTCGAGCCGCTCACGAGTCGGGCCGGCGGTAATCAGTACATTGAGGCCGGCCAGCAATCCGGCATTGAGCGGTGGCTCCAGCAGACTGTCGGCGAGTTTGATGGGTTCCCACATGCGGCCCGCACCCACTTCGCCACAAGCCTGATTGCCGGAATCGGGGCCCAGGATGCGGATGCCGCGCGAGATCAGCGTTTCGACGTTCACTTGGGTCGCTTTGTTCGTCCACATGACTCGATTCATGGCCGGCGCCAGCACGAGGGGTGCTTCGGTGGCGAGGCACAGCGTGGCCAAAAGGTCATCGGCCTGCCCGCTCGCCAAGCGTGCGATGAAATCGGCGCTTGCCGGGGCGATCAGCACGACCTGTGCCCAGCGGGCCAGCTCAATGTGCCCCATGGCGGCTTCCGCCGCGCCGTCCCACAGATCGCTGCGCGCCGGCCGGCCCGACACCGCCTGAAAACTCATGGGCGAGACGAATCGCTGTGCGGCCGCCGTCATCACGACTTGCACGTCCGCGCCGCGTTCCATCAGGCGACGAACCAGGTCGGGACTCTTGTATGCGGCGATGCCGCCCGTGACACCCAGTATTATTCGAGTCTTCGGCGTCAATGGATACCCTTCAGATCTTTGAAGCGCGCGATGTCGCTTTCGAATTGCCTGCGCATCGTCGACTCCTCACTGCCCTTCTCGCGCAGGTTCTGCTCCTGCGTGCGGATGTCGTTGCCGACGCGTACCAAGTCCTCGGCGAGCTGATCGGGCATGACCGGAGCATTCGGATCGCTGTTGTACGGCTTGAAGTGCATGCTGTTGACGCGTAGTTTTTTCAACTTCCCATTCAGAGTTTCGAGAAAACTCGACGTAACCTTGATTTGATCGCCTACCAGAGTCACCCGCTGATCGCGCAGACGTTCGATTTCCTGCACCGATGCATACGTACTCAGCAAATTCCGATCCCGCAGCTGGCCTTGCTGTACTTCGAGCTTCTTTTGGTCGTCGACAGCGAGCTGCTCGGGGCTTTTCTGGGCATCGAGGCGGTTGATTTCAACGCCCTGGGAATTGATGATGTGCTGCTCTTGGGCCGCATATTCCGGCGGGATTCGATCGCCATAGTGGGTCTCGCCGTGTTCATCCACCCATTTATAGAGGGTACGGCCATTCCCGGTGTCGGCCCCGGCCGGAAGACCCGTCAAGGCCAGAATTGCCACAGCGCACAGGATCCAAGCGACGTATTTCAAGCGCATATCCTCAAGGGAAGCGGACGCCATTGTGAGGGGAGCGCCCCGCGTTTTCCAGGGTCCATGCCTCAATCTCCAAGTCCATAGCGCTCCCGATAGGTCTGCATGCGCTCGAGGTCGTCTTTGCGCCCCCGCAGCGATGAGTGTTGCATCAAGTCGGCCAGACTGACGACGCTAACGACCGGTATCCCGTACCTATCCTGGACCTCCTGCACCGCCGATAATCGGCTTTCCGGCGCCCTTTCCTGCCGATCCAAGGCGAGCACCACCCCGGCTGCCTGGGCGCCGGCCGCCTGTATCAGCCCCAAGGATTCGCGGATCGCGGTGCCCGCCGTGATGACATCGTCGACGATCAAGACCCTGCCCTTCACCGGACTGCCGATAGTGCTGCCGCCTTCACCATGGTCCTTGGCCTCCTTACGATTGAAGGCAAAGGGGAGGTCGCGCCCCGCCTGTTCCGCGAGCGTCGCCGCCGTGATGGCGACCAACGGGATGCCCTTGTAGGCCGGGCCGAACAGCATGTCGAACTCAAGGCCGGAAGCGGTGATAGCCGCTGCGTAGCCTCGTCCCACGGCGCTGATGGCAGCGCCGGTATTGAACAAGCCGGCGTTGAAGAAGTACGGACTTTCGCGGCCCGACTTCAACGTGAAGGTGCCGAATCGCAGCACGCCCAGACGCACGCATAGATCGATGAAGTCGGTTTGGTATGCCAAGGTCATGGGGACTGATATTATCGCGCGCAATGCACATCGTCATGTTGAATGGACTTAAACTCATGCGCGAGTTTCACTCACCGGTGGCGATGTCGAGCCCGGCTGCGGGCGTTTGACCGAAGCGGTGAAGCCCACCTTGCGGCAGGCGCTTGGGGACAAGCGCATGGTGGCCGTTCTATTCTTGAGCTTCGCCTCCGGGCTGCCGTTCAATCTGACCAATTTCACTTTGCAGGCCTGGCTGGCATCCGCAGGCCTCAGCATTGCGGCCATCGGCATCTTTTCTCTGGTCGCACTGCCCTACAACTTCAAGTTCCTCTGGGCCCCGCTGCTGGATCGTTACTTGCCACCGATCTTCGGCCGGCGCCGCGGCTGGATTTTGATCTTCCAAGCCAGCCTCGCCGTTTGCATCGGAGTCATGGGCTTCTGCTCTCCCACGAAGGAACCCTATGTACTCGGCGCCGTTGCGGTGCTGCTGGTGTTCCTCTCGGCGTCGCAGGACATCGTGATCGATGCATATCGCGTGGACACTATTCCGCCGAGCGAGCGCGGCTTGGCGGCGGCGGCGGCCGCGTTCGGTTATCGCACGGCGGCGATGCTCGCGGGCGCAGTGCTGGTCTTCGTCGCCGCCAATGTCGGCTGGCAACTGGCTTTTCTGATCGTCGCTTGCCTCATGGCAGCCACCATGCTGGCAACGATCCGGGCGCCGGAACCCGAGGCGCCGGGACACGCACCGCGCAGTCTGGCGGATGCGGTGTGGCATCCTTTGCGCGCGCTGCTCCAGCAAAAAGGTATCTGGGGATTTCTGATGCTGGTTCTGCTCTATAAAGTGGGCGACGCCCTTGCGTTAAGTCTTTACAGCACCTTCATGCTCCGCGGCGTCGGATTTTCTCTGCACGAATTGAGCGTCGCCGGCAAGCTCAACATGACGATTTCCACCATGGTTGGCGTGGCCTTCGGCGGATACATGTATTTGCGGTGGGGCGTGTTCAAGTCGCTGCTGGTTTTCGGTATCGGCCAGTCACTCACCAATTTGCTTTACATGTGGCTGGCTTTGGCAGGCAAGAAAGTGTGGTTGCTGGTGCTTGCCACTGCCTTGGACACCGCGATCGGCGGCATGGGACAGGCGGCGTTCGTCGCGTTTCTGGTGTCGTTGTGCTCGGCGGATTTCAGCGCTACGCAGTACGCGCTGTTGTCTGCACTCGCAACCTTGCCGCGCAATGTGACGGGTTGGTTTGCCGGCCAAATAGTGCCCGTCATCGGCTGGGCAAATTTCTTCATTTTGACCTGCCTGATTGCAGTGCCGGGGCTGATTTTGCTGGTTATCCTGCGCCGGCCCTTGAATGAATTGGGCGCGCGCGAAGCAGCGCAAGCCTAAGCCAGAAATTCAGCGGCGCATCGAGCGATCGTGCGGCGAAGACCAAAGGCTGCGCGCGGTATCCTCGAACTCGCGGTCCAAATCCTCGGCCTCCATATCCACGGCGCCTGACCAATCTTCCGGTGCGTCCGCCGCATCGATGAGTTCGTCGAGCAGATGCTCATTCCAGGAATCGAATTCCATTTCGGCGACGGTGCCATCGAAGTATTGAATCTCAATGGTCTGATCTTGGTCGTCGATCGCGACCACTTCAAAGAGCTCGTTGGTACCGCCTCGATACCATTGACCTACGATCGGCTTGATTACGTTCATCGCCGTCTCCGTGTGCCTGCTATGCTCAACACCATTCAACTCCCAATGAGTCATTCGCGCAATATGTAATTTTTGCGCGCAGCAACATCGCCAGTGATAGAACAGCTCGTCAAATTCTTCGTCGTCTTTTTCGTCGTGGTCGACCCCATCTCGCTGATTCCGTTGTTCGCCGGATTGACGCAGGGCGCGAGCGCCCGCTACAAGAAAAAAATGGCCGGTAAGTCAACCCTGATCGCGTTGGCAATCAGCGTGCTGTTCGCATTGGTCGGCGCAAAGTTTCTGGACATCATGGGAATCTCCTTAAGCTCATTCCGCATCGCCGGGGGCACTCTGCTATTCCTGATTGCGCTCGACATGGTGTTTGCCCGGCCCTCGGGCACTCGCTCGACCACCACGGAAAGAGAGGAGGCGAAGAAACGCGAGGATATTTCGGTCTTTCCCCTGGCGTTTCCCTTCATTGCGGGTCCGGGTGCGCTCGCCACCATCCTGCTGACGGCGGGCGAGGTAGGCCCGAAGCCGCTGCTGTTCGCCGGCTTTCTCTGCGTCGTTGCACTGGTGCTCATCGTGTGCTGGGTTTTGATGCTGGCGACGTCGAGGCTGATGAAGGTGCTGGGCGTTACCGGCGCCAATGTCGTGAGCCGGCTCTCCGGCGTCATTCTTGCGGCCCTGGCGGTGCAATTCATTGTCGACGGGCTGCGCGGCAGCTTTCTGTGACGACTATGACAGTGCGGGCGGCGGCGGGGACGGTGCCGGCAACTTACGCTTCGTGTAAGCCAAATCCCACACGCCGTGCCCCAAGCGTGCACCGCGCCGCTCGAAGCGCGTCGGCGGCCTGAAGTCCGGGCGCGGTACGTAAGTGCCATCAGCGCTCAAGGACTGAAGCTGCGGTTCCGCGTTGCACACTGCCAGCATTTGCTCTGCGTAGGCCTGCCAATCGGTCGCCAGGCGCAGCACTCCTCCGGGCCGCAGCTTTGCCGCCAGAGATGACGTGAAGCCGGGATCGATCAAGCGCCGCTTGTGATGGCGCTTTTTGTGCCATGGATCCGGGAAGAAGATCAAAATCTCATCGAAGGATTCGTTTTGTATCGCTGCCGTGAACGCTTCCACGGCATCGTGGCAGATTACGCGCATGTTTCGCAGCTGCGTCTCCGCTGCGCGCAGCAGCAAGCGGCCCACTCCGGGTCGATGCACTTCGATGCCTAAATAGTCTATGTGCGGATTGCTTTCGGCCAAACTGCCGATCACTTCTCCCACCCCAAAGCCGATCTCGAGACAGCGCGGCGCGCGGCGACCGAAAATCGACGTCAAATCCAATGCGTCAACCCCGACGTCCAGGCCATAGGACGGCCAAAGCTCCTCGAGTGCGCGTTCCTGCGCGTGAGTCATGCGCCCGGCGCGCAAGACAAAGCTGCGAATGTGACGGCGTGTCTGCATGCGCACAAAGTGTGCCTGATATGATGCCCGGATGTGTAGATCAAAGCGCGGCATGCGGTTGAGGCGTATCCGCAGCTCACTGGCTGTGATGGCGGCTATCGCATTGATTTGCGGCTGCGCCGGCCTGCCGCGGCATGTCGATAAACCGAAGAGCGAGGCACTCTCCAATCCGGAAGTCACGACGCTCGGCCGGATTGTTGCGCAGGAGGAGGAGGGCCACAGACACCTGTCCGGCATTCGCGTCTTGTCGTCGGGCGAGGAGGTGTTGGCCGATCTCATTGCGCTCGCCGATCATGCCGAACGCACGCTCGACATTCAGTACTACATCATTCATCAGGATGATTCTGCGCGGTTGCTGCTGCACCATCTGCGGCTGGCGGCGGACCGTGGCGTGCGCGTGCGCCTGTTGGTCGATGACCTCAATACTGCGGGCGAAGATCGCCGTTTCCTGCATTTGAGCCAACGCGCCAACGTGGAAGTCAGAGTATTCAATCCATTCCCCGGCGGCAGATTCGCCATCTGGAGCCGCTTGCTGGCCTCGCTGGGCGACATTCGGCGCATCAATCACCGCATGCATAACAAATTATTCGTCGCCGATAATGCATTCGCCATCACCGGCGGCCGCAATATCGGGGATCAGTATTTCACGCGTGATCCATTGAGCAATTTCATCGATCTGGATGTGGTGGCGGCCGGTCCCATCGTGCCCGAGTTGTCGACATCCTTCGACGCGTTCTGGAACAGCAAGTACGCCTACCCCATCGCATCGGTGGCGACGCCGGTAGACGCGGAACCGGCGTCGCCGGCTCCGTTGGAAGAAGCTGTTTCCGCGAACGCCGGCTGGCTGGCGCACGAGCTGGAATCCGGCGCCGTGCAGCTGGCGTGGGTACCCGCGACGGTGCTTGCCGATGGGCCGGCCAAGATTGCGAGCGAGACGTCTCCGGAGGAGGAGACCATTGCTAACAATCTCGAGGCCTTGATGCGCTCGGCCAAAAACGAGCTCATTGTTATCTCTGCCTACTTCGTGCCCGGAAAAGACGGCATGGCAATGATGCGCAAGCTCGTGGACCAGGGCGTAAGCATTCGGATATTGACCAACTCGCTGGCGTCGACCGATTCGCCCCTGGTGCATACCGGCTACTCGCGCTACCGCGTTCCGCTGCTGAAGATGGGGGTGGAGCTGTCCGAAGTGCGCCCCAAGCTCGGGCAGCAACGCGCCCGATTCCATCCGTTCCGCAGCTCCAACGCCAGCTTGCACGCCAAGGCCCTGGTGATCGATCAGAGAACGGTGTTCATCGGCTCCATGAACATGGATGCGCGTTCGGCCCATACCAACAGCGAACTCGGATTGGTGATGCGCAGCGCCGAGATCGCACGGCAGGTCACGAGCCTGCTCGATGACCTCAGCGCAGACGGCAGCTACCGCCTGCAGTTGGTGGAGCACAGTGACAAAATTGAATGGGTCAGCGGCGAGCCGGGGTCTGAGAAGACCTGGTACATCGATCCGGAAACGACCCGCCTGCAGCGCTTTACCCTGAAGCTTCTCGCGCCGTTCGCGCCTGAGGAATTATTGTAGGGCTTATGAAATCCGCAGCGTGCTCAAGTAGTCCTTGACCTTGCCGCGAAACCCTTCGCTGCTGGTGACAGTAGCTCCACCGGCCAGCACCAGGATGAAATCGCCGCGCAGGGTGCGATTCACCTCTTTTACATAATTCATGTTGACCAGGCAGGAGCGGCTGATACGCAGCATGGGTTGCGTGCGCAATGCCAATTCCGCCTGCTGCAGCGTGCTGCGTGCATGGAAGTTGTCCTTGCCGACACGAATCACTACATAGTTTCGATCCGCCTCGATCATCTCAACCTGGGCAGCATCCAGCACGTGCAAGTGGCCGCCGAATTCGGCGAGCAGGCGCGGACGCTCTTCGACTGAGGGGCGCGTTCCGCGCTCCAATTGCGTCAACAGACTCGCCAGCAGCGCCTGGCGCTCATCCGCTCCGGACTTCGTATGGCGCGGCCGCACTCGCTCCAAGGTTTTGCGGAAGCGGTCTTGATCGAAGGGCTTGAGCAGGTAGTCCACCGCGCAGACTTCGAATGCTTCGAGCGCGTACGCATCGTAGGCGGTAACGAATACCAGCGAGGGTAGCTGCGCAGGCTCCAGGGCGCGAGCCAGGTCAATGCCGTTCAAGGGGTCCATTTGAATATCAAGGAACAGGAGTTGCGGCTGCTGCACCCGAATTGCCGCCAGGGCAGCCGTGCCGTCGCCGAACTCGCCGACCACGCGCAAATCGCCTTCCGCCTCGCAGTACTCGCGCAGTGTGCGACGGCCGGCCTGCTCGTCGTCGACGATGATGACATCCATCATGCGTCGACCAGCGCCTCGGTACGGCGCTTTTCGCGCACCGGCGAATGGTGTATCGCCGGCATGGTGATTTCGCTGCGCCACCCACCGTTGGCCCGCGCGGCGGCGAGACCGGCACGTCCCTCGAATTGCACGGCGAGGCGCTCACGGACATTGTTGAGGCCGATGCCTTCCTCGCCGGCCAATTTTTCCGGTGCGATGGTGTTGAACACGCAGAGCGTCAGCACATCCTGCACCAGTTGTACGCTGATGCGTACCGTCACAGGTCCTTGATGGCCTGCCAATCCATGGTCCACGGCATTTTCAACCAGCGGCTGCAGAATCAAGCTGGGCACCCATACGGCGGGGATGTCAGAGGCCGCGGGTAGAACCACGCTCAAGCGATCCGCAAAGCGCCGCTGCTGCAACTCCAAGTACAGTCTGACGAATTGCAGCTCATCGCTGAGCTTGGAGAAATCGCGCTCCCCGGCGTTGAGCAATCGTCGCAGCAGATCTGCCAATTGCACCACCATGGATTGTGCGCCCTTCGGGTCCCACTCAATATGACCGCGAATAGTGTGCAGTAGATTGAACAAAGTGTGCGGCGACAATTGCATGCGCAGCGCCGCCAAGCGCGCGGCGATCCATTCGCGCTCGAGTGCCGCGAGACGCAATTCGGAATTTCGAAAACGCGTGTATAGCGCCAGTCCCGTAATCAACGCCAGGCCGAAACCATACGTGGGCAGGAAGCTCACGAAGCTGGCCACCCATAGCGAAATAAAAAACGGATCCAGCCAGGGATCGGATACGTGCATGGCGTGGTCCTGCAAGTCCGAGGTACCCAGCAGCATTTGGGAGACGATCATGGCCGGATAGGCCAAGGCCGCGAACACTGCACCCAAGATCAATTGCAAGGGCAGTGCAACAAACAGTGGACGCCATTGAATCCGCAGCGATGCCCAAAATGAAACCAGCAGCACCGGCAGCAGCAGCGCGTGCTGCAGCAGACGGGCATCCCAAGCCGCGAACAGCGAGAAGTTCGTCATGCGCGCCATCCCGGTACGCATGCTGTATGCGTACAAAATGTTCGACAGCGTCACATACACCCAAAACAGACAGGCAATTCCCATAAATTGACGTGGGGTGAGGCCCCCGGCAAAACGCCGGGCCGGTGAGTCAGGCGTGCCCATTCCGATCATGGCGGCAAGCGTAGCGCAAGTCGGCCCGATTGCGGAGCTTTGGCCCATCGTCCGGGGACGAAACCGTCATTGGAGGGGACGACCTCGACACGGCCCCGCAGACGCCGACAGGCCTCCTGTCATCTCATATACGTGTCGTCGAACACTGTCCTTTAGGAGATATGTCATGAGTCATTTTGTAACCGCACGCGCAGCGGGCTCCCGAGCCAAGTTCGCTCTGCTGTTGATGGCAGGCGCTCTAGGTACCGGCGCGGCGGGCGCAGCCTTCTCCGACGCGAAAGCGCCCGGCGTGGATACGCCCGGCGTGGATACGCCCGGCGTGGATACGCCCACCCTGGTGGTTCGCTACAGCAATGAGGAATTGACCAGTAATGTCGGCGTGCAGAAGTTGTATCGCCGCATTCAGCTGGCGGCCAAACAGGTGTGTCCTGACACATCCGTTCGCGACCTTCGTGGCATCGAGCTCGCGAGAATATGCCGCGAGCAGGCTGTAGCCAAGGCAATACACCAGGTCAACAACTCTCAGCTTGCGGCGCTGTACGCCATCAGTTCGAAGAGCGGTTAATGTTTTTAGTTCCCAGCGGCCAGCCGCGGGTCGAGCGAAACGGTGCGATGCACCACCGTGATGTCGCCGTCCTGCGAGCTGGTCGCATTCGGGAACCGAGCCCATTTTAGGGCTGCATTTGTTGGAAAGCCGAAGCTCTGGTCGAATACTTGGATGGTGAATGGTAAGGGCCCGGCCGCATCGAAGCTAAACTCCACGCCCGCGGCCGACAATCCCACTATATCCAGCAAGGTTGCGCCGCTTTTCAGCTTGTGAAGCTTCGGCCGTACCGAATTGTTCGATGCCGCGAAATCAACGGTCGCAATTTGGGCCTTTGCGGGAAACACTACGAGCGCCTCAGGCGCGGCGCGTGTGGAATCCACGTGAACCGTGAAATGAATGATCGTACCCGGGGGCTGGGTTGCCGCGGACGAAAGCAAGGTGAGCTGCGGAGCCGCCAGCGTCAAAGGCGGCGCTGCGGCGGCGAACACTGGAACGGCGCTGCCTGCAAAGCGTGGACGCGGCACTGGATCGAAACGCGCCGCGGCGGCGAGCGAGGCCGGCAGTCGCAGCGATCTGGAACGCGCCAAATATGTCGACTGGCCCGTGTCGGCATCCAGCCAGTACTCGAGGTTGATCTGTTCGGGCCAGTCGGTGGAATAAGTTGGCAGGGCAAGAGTAGCCAGTGTGCCGACCACGACGAAGGTCGCGGCCACGACCACCACTACTTGCCGCGCGCGACGGGTTGATGCGGTCAGCAACGGTAAAAGACTGGCCGCTCCCAAGCCCAACACCAGTGTCGACACGGGCCAAGCCAAGCTACCCAAGGCCGCGTACAGGAATTGCAACAGCGGAAAGACGGCGGCGAAGAAGGCGAGTGTAGGCAGCAGGGCAGCCAGTTCAGTCGCCCATCGCGCCGGCGCTTGAGATCTCGCCCAACTCACCGCGCAAGGCAACGCCCCCAGCGCTGCGGCGACGGTGGTCATGAGCCACACATAACTCGCTCCCGGGATCCAAACGGCGCTGGCGACGGACAAGGCGGCGCTGACCATGGCCGCGGCCACCCAGAATCCCCAGAAGCCGGCGCGTCGCGACAACCAGGCGCCGACGGCGCCGGCTGCCGCCGCCGCAATCGCCGCCGCGGCGAGGTGCATCGGCAGCGGGTGGGCGATCCAGGATGCGCCGCTTATGGGCGGTACCTTGCCGACGGCAATGGTCAACGCGAGCATCCCGGTACTCAGCGCCAACCCGGTCACCAGCATGCCGAGTGTCCCCACGCATCCCCACAACACTTGTGGGCCCGTCACCGCTCTTCGGCGCAGCAAAATAATTATTTCCGCCATTAACAGAATCAACGTCAGCAGCGCTGCCGGCAGCGCATAGGCGGAGGGCCAGGCGATGAGCGTGCGTGCGAAGCCATCGAAGAATACCGACTCTTCGATGGGCGGATGCAAATCCGCGGCGCTTGCAAGCGCAGTGAGAACGGCCAATGCGTTGTCACCCTGGTGCTGAAGGCTGCTGGGGTCGGCGTGCGACACAGTGTCGAGCGGCGTGTGGTAGCGGCCGCCGTTACCGACGAAGGCGAAATTAAAGCCCTGGTATCCCGCAGTCTTGAATACAGTGAAATCGGTGTCGTTCTCCAGCTGCTTGTACACCACGTAATAGAGCGAGTTGGTCATCGGCCGTTCGATCACCGATGCAAACAAACCCATGAGCCAGGTGTTCGCGCTGCCTGTCTCGAACATGAGACTGGGTCCCGACGTGCCGCGCGCGTCCAAGTTGACCACGGCCGCCACGCGTTTGGACAGTGGATGATCGCGGATGAATAAGGCGGCGCCGAGCAATCCCGCCTCTTCGCCGTCGGTGATCAGCAGGGCGATGGGATGAGGCGGCGCCGGCCGTGCCGCCAGAATGCGAGCAACCTCGAGCAAGGTTGCGACGCCGGCGCCGTCATCCGATGCCCCGGGGCCCGCCGGCACCGAATCGTAATGCGCCGCCAGCAGTATGGCGCCGTCGCCGTCGGACGAGTTGCGACGAGTGGCGATGACATTGACCGGGCTGCCGCACGTGCCCTCGTCATTGCACACGAAGCCGGATTGCAATTCGGTCGCATATCCCAGCGCCGATAGTTTCTGGAGGATTTTCCCGCGCAGTCGCGCATTGGCTGGGCTGCCGATCGGATGAGGAACACCATCGCCCACCAGGTCCTGCAAGATTGCGCTCGCACGATAGGCTGAAAACACCGCGGGAGAGGCGTGGGCGCCGAGCGGCGTGACCGGACGGTAGGCGATTAAAGTGACCGCCAGCAATAGCGCGATCCCCGTCAGCGCGAGGATCAGTCCGCGATTGGATGCGGCAGGCATGGGCGACGTTTACGAGCCAGCTCGATTCTCGGCTTCGTAGCGCTCGATGCCACCCAGAAGTTCCGCATGTGCAACATCGACTCCCGCCCAACCAATGATTTTGACCCACTTGCCCGCTTCAAGATCCTTATAGTGCTCGAAGAAATGCTGAATCTGCCGCAGGCGTATCTCCGGCACATCGGCGATCGACTTCCAGTGCTCGAACAGCGGACAGATATCGTCCGTGGGCACGGCCAACAACTTGGCGTCGCCGCCGGATTCGTCGTCCATGCGCAGCACGCCGACTGCGCGGCAGCGCACGACCACTCCCGGCATCAACGGAAACGGTGTGTGCACCAACACATCGACCGGATCGTCGTCGTCGGCGACGGTGCGCGGCACGTAACCGTAATTCGCCGGATAGTGCATCGAGGTCATCATGAAGCGGTCCACGAACATCGCCCCGGACTGCTTGTCTACCTCGTATTTTACCGGCTCACTGTGCGCAGGAATCTCAATGATTACGTTGAATTCGTGCGGGACGTTCTTGCCGGCGGTCACATTGTTAATGCTCATGTCGCGTCATCCTCAAGGCTGCACGGGCGTTGCGCCGGCGCACACACTATAACCTTAAGAATTGGACGACGATGCGCAGGATCGCTGCTCGTCAGTCGATGGCGATCGCCCGCGGCGCATTGCCGGCAGCAATGGCGGAATTCACCGTCGTCAGCACGCCGGTGGCGGCATTGACGGTGTAGGCGGAGACATTGTTCGAGTCATCGTTCGCTACATAGGCGAATTGACCGGATGGATCGAGTGCGAGACTGATGGGAAAGGTGCCCGTGCCTACAGGCGTGCCGGACGGAGTCAGCGCACCGGTGCTCGGTGTAATTGAATAAGCGGACACCTGATTCTTGGCGGTGACATTGGCGGCGTACAGGTAGCGGCCCGCAGGATCGACTGCGAGAGATTCGGGACTGGTTACGCTTGCCAGCGGCGAGTCGGATATAGCCGTCAGTGCGCCGGTCGAGGCATTGATCGAGTACAGGGAAATCGTGGCGGCGGTCTCGTTGGCAACGTAGGCGTAGCGCCCCGTCGGGTCGATGGCAATCGACAGGGCACCGGCACCCGCACCGAAGGGGGACCCGGGAATTGCACTCAAGGAACCGGTGGCGAAGTCGATCGCCAACACTGCGACACTACCGTCGTTGAAGTTGGTGACGTAGAGAAAGTTGCCGTTCGGACTGACTTTCAGGGAACTAGGTTCGGCGCCGACGGCGAACGGCGAATTACTGAGTTCGGTCAATGTGCCGTTGCCGCCATCAATGGTATAGGCGGACACGCTATTCGAGGCCAGGTTCGCGACGTACAGGTAGGTATCTGTCGGGTCGACCGTTACCGCGACGGGGCCGCTCCCCGTGGCGGCGGGTATACCCGTCGGGGTGAGTGCGCCGCTGGCGTCATCGATGGAATACACCGACACATTGTTTGAGCCATTGTTGGCGACGTAGAGAAACAGTCCATTGGGATCCACGGCGAGTGCCGCCGGAGTGGTGCCGGTGGCCGCAAACGGCGAGCCGCTTAGCGCAGACAGGGCGCCGGTGGCGGAATTGATCGCGTAGGCCGACACGTTGTTGGAGAGCTGATTGGCCACGTAGGCGAAGCGCCCCACCTGTGTGCACGACACGACGACATTCGTGACATCGGCCTTGTCAACGGTGCCCGAGCCGTTCTGCACGGTGCAGGTCTGCGACGGAGTGGACGGCTGGGTCTTGACCGTGACCGAATAGGCGTCGCCGTCCTTGATGCCGTCCGTGAAAACGAACGCGCCGTTTGAGGCCAGACCTAAGTCATTGCCGGAGTTGTCCTGCAGCACCAGGCCTTGGCCGGTGAGACCGGTAAGCGTGCCGCCCACCGTGTATTTCGCCCCAATGATGCAGCCCACGATGGCCAACAGGGACGATGCGGCGGGTATCCAAAAAAATGTCTTCACAAAGGCTCCCAACAGTTGCTCACGTGGGAATTGGGACAGCAGTTCCGTGCAATCATTCCCGCCCGCGAGCGCCTATAGCGTCAAGAATTGTGAGGGTGCGGTGCAGTTGCGCCTGCGTTCATTGTAAACTGCGATCCTCCCTTTGACCAAATGACACTGAATGACCGGAGAACGTCATGCGCTATCACTTACTCGGCCCAACCGGCTTGTACGTGTCGGAACTGTGCCTGGGTACGATGACCTATGGCGGCTACACGGGCATATGGGAAAGCATCGGCAACCTGCAGCAGGACGCCGTCAACGAGCAGGTGAAGTTCGCCTTTGAGGCCGGCATCAATTTCATCGATACCGCCAATGTGTATTCCATGGGCAGGTCGGAAACGTTGCTCGGCCAGGCGCTAAAAACGCTTGGGTTGCCGCGCGAACAGCTCATTGTCGCTACTAAGTCCACGGGCTCCATGGATGACTCGCCGAACGGACGCGGCCAATCGCGGCACCATATATTCAATCAGGTCGATGCCAGCTTAAAGCGCCTGCAGCTCGATTACATCGACCTGTATCAAATACACGGCTTCGATCCGTTGACTCCATTCGAGGAATCGCTCTCTGCCTTGAACGATTTGGTGCGCTCGGGCAGGGTGCGATACATCGGCCTGTGCAACCTGGCTGCCTGGCAAATCATGAAGGCCTTGAGTGTTTCGGAACAAAGAGGTTTCGCAAAATTCGTCAGCGTGCAGGCCTACTACACCATTGCCGGCCGTGATCTCGAACGCGATATCGTGCCGTTGCTGCAGGATCAGAAGCTGGGCCTGATGGTTTGGAGCCCCCTGGCGGGCGGCCTGTTGAGCGGCAAGTACCAGGGTGCCGATGATAAGGGGCCGGCCGGCGCGCGCCGCGCCACCTTTGATTTTCCGCTGGTCGACAAGCAGCGTGCGTTTCGGTGCGTTGACGCCATGCGCCCACTGGCCGCGCAACGGCAGGTGTCCGTGGCACAGATCGCCCTGGCATGGCTGTTGGGCAAGCCCTTCGTCAGCAGTGTGATCATCGGCGCCAAATCGATGGATCAACTGCGCGACAATATCGCTGCGACGCGCGTGCAACTCAGTGCGGAAGAGAGCAAATTGCTCGACGACGTGAGCCAGCTGCCGGCGGAATATCCAGGGTGGATGCTGGCATTCCAAGGGCAGGCTCGCGCCAAGCCGCCTTTCAAGGAGTAGCGTGCCTCGGTTGGACCGACGCTTGCCGGGGGGGTGCTGAGCCGCTACCCGACCAAGAACAGGCAGGATAAACTGCCATTCGATGACTATCACGCGGACTTCCATGGCGGCTTGCGCCGCGGCCACGACAACGGCGCTGCAACTCGACTATTTGCCTTCTGAACAAATTGCTTCCCAGCCTCCTTTCTGGTGGCGCAATGTATTGGGCATCGTGGGATTCGAGAGACTGCCGGCTATTGACGGCGCGCCAACGCCGATTGCCGCCAGCATGACGCCACCGCTGGGGCTGAGCAGCAACTTGTGCGAGGTGTGGCGGGTTACCGGGCCGGCAGTTCAAATGGTGAATGGCGCCGCGGCGCGAAGCCGCGTGCACTATCGGTTCTGCGAAGAGTTACTGTTCGGCTGCATCACCCTCGACGAGCGGGTCATCCAGGCCGGTAGCACCATGAGCGGCCGTGCCGACGGCAATTCCGGGGCGCTGGTGCAGGCGACCGGAATCGCTTATCGCGAGATTTTCGCAGTGCTCAAGGAAACGCAACACCCACATTTGATTCGCATTTGGAATTACCTGCCGGAAATCAACCGTGAGGCCAACGGCGAAGAGCGTTACCGTCATTTCAATGCGGCGCGCCAACTTGCCTTTCGCGACTCGGGCCGTGCTGCGCTTAGCACGGTGCCGGCGGCCAGTGCTTTGGGCTCGCCCGCCGGCAGTCCGATCTCCATTTATTTCCTGGCGGCGCGGCAGTTGCCGAGAATGATCGAGAATCCGCGGCAGACCAGCGCTTACCACTATCCGCCGAAATTTGGCCGGCACAGCCCGATGTTTTCACGCGCCTGTGTATTGAGCGAGACGCAAGGGACGAATTTGTTTGTCTCCGGTACTGCGAGCATCGTGGGTCACGAGACCATTCATGCCGGCGATGTCGCGGCGCAAACCCGCGAAACCATGGCAAATATTGCGGCGCTGTTGGACGAAGCGAACCGGGTAGTAGCGGCGGCGCACTATTCTTTGGATGCACTGAAGTTCAAAGTGTACGTGCGGCGACCGACCGACTTAGCAGCCATCGAAAGGACCTTGGCAGTGTCGCTGCGGCCTTCGACTTCCATCGTGTACTTGCGGGCTGATGTATGCCGCGAGGATTTGCTGGTGGAAATAGAAGCTACCGGCGAGACGGTCATCCGCCACGCGGTCTAGGCGCGAGTCGGCGCGCGGAGCGTGGTAATCTTGCGGCTGCAATTCTGATCTTATTTAGGGGAGTAGTATGCGTGCATGGCTGATTGGTGCCTGTAGCGCCGCGGCGTTGGCCGCGTCGCCATGGGTCAATGCTGCGGATAAACAGAGCGCTTCGCTTAACGACGCGCTGGCGGTAATTCAGTCGCATCGATTCGTTGATTTGACGCACGCGTTCGCTCCCGGGATTCCGCATTGGAAGGGCGCGCCGAACGAGAGTGTCAAGACCTTGTACACGGTGGAAAAGGACGGCTTTCGGATCAACGAATATTGTCACATCGGCCAATGGGGCACGCATGTCGATCCGCCTGCGCATTTTCATACCGGCCTGCACAGCGTCGATCAAATCGATCCAAAGGATATGTTGATGCCCCTGGTGGTTATCGACGTGCATGAGAAGGCGGCCAAGAATGCCGACTACGTCTTGTCGATGGATGACATTCATTCCTGGGAGCAGCGTCACGGTCGCATACCACGCGGCGCCTTCGTGGCCATGCGCACCGACTGGTCCAAGCGCTGGCCCGACGACCAGGCGCTCGCTAACAAGGATGCCGCCGGCGTGTTCCACTATCCCGGATGGAGCATGCCGGTATTGAAGCTGCTCTACGAAGAGCGTGGCATTACGGCCTCCGGCCACGAGACCACGGATACGGATCCTGGTCTGTCGACCACCAAGGACGACTATTCGCTCGAGTCCTACATCCTGGGGACCAATCACTACCAGATTGAATTGCTCGCCAATCTTGATCAAGTACCCGAGGCCGGGGGACTGGTTTGGGTGACTTTCCCCAAGGTGGAAAATGGCTCCGGCTTCCCGGCGCGTGTAATTGCGGTGGTCCCGTGAGCACGTCCGACACGGCCCGCGGCTCCGCGACCCGTGCTCCCATCGAGTATGCAGACGGCACGGCCGAGGTCCGCGCGGTTTACGACGACATCATGGCCACCCGCAAGACGGACTGGGTCAACAATTATTGGAAGGTCCTGGCGCATCACCCGCCCAGCTTGCGGCGGATGTGGGAGAACTCAAAAGAGGTTATGGGCCCGGGCGCTCTCGATCCCCTGACCAAGGAACTCATTTATATGGCGGTCAGCGTGACCAACGCCTGCCGGTACTGTATTGCATCCCACGGCGCCGCCGCTCGCAAGAAGGGGATGACGGCCGAGCAGTATTCCGAGCTCGTGGCCGTCATCGGGCTTGCCAACGAGACGAATCGACACGCGGTGGCGCTCGATTTGCAGATCGATGACAAATTTCGTTAATTCGAGGAAGGTACGATGAATACAGCAGCA
>JBDUEQ010000144.1:0-14068 GCA_040002315.1 Gammaproteobacteria bacterium | reverse complement strand
TGGCCGCCTGGGGTTCGCCCGCGGCAAGCAGCGCGAGGCGGCCGCGGGTCACCGCGGCGCGAATGTGCGGGATTCCCGTGACCTCAACTTGCAGTGAGGTGCCTTCGAGATTGCGTGCCAACGCCGCAGCCTGCGCCGAGTCGCCGATGCAGCGATTGAGCAGCGCCTCGGCCGAGGCCAGCCATGCAGGAGTCGCAGGCACGTTAGATCTTGTAGCCGCGATGCACGGCGACTATGCCGCCGCTCAGATTGTGGTAGCGCGCTTGTGCGAAACCGGCGGTGCGCAGCATCTCGAGCAGTGTCTCTTGATTCGGATGCATGCGGATCGATTCCGCCAGATAGCGATAGCTGGTCTCGTCGTCGGCCACCAGCCTGCCCAGCAGCGGCAGCACCTTGAAGGAATAGGCGTCGTAAATCGGCTTAAGTCCCGGCGCCACCGGTGTCGAGAATTCCAGCACCAGTAATTGGCCGCCGGGCTTCAGCACTCGGTACATGGACTTGAGGGCGGCGGCCTTGTCGGTGACATTGCGCAGGCCGAAACCGATGGTGACGCAAGCGAAGGAGTTCTCCTCGAAGGGCAGGCGCTCGGCGTCGGCGACGATGCATTCCACATTGCCGACGAAGCCCTTGTCCAGCAAGCGGTCGCGGCCGATATCCAGCATGGCAGGGTTCACGTCGGACAGCACCACCCGCCCCGCCTTGCCCACCTGGCGCAGCATGCCGAGGGTAAGGTCGCCAGTGCCGCCGGCGACGTCCAGCGCATGATCGCCTGATTTGAGGCCGGTGAGGGAGAGCGTGAAATGCTTCCACAATCGATGTACGCCGAGCGACATCAGATCGTTCATGACATCGTATTTTCCGGCCACGGAGGCGAATACCGAGCGCACGCGCTCCGCCTTGTCGCTCCAGGCGACTTTTTCAAATCCGAAATCGACCTTGCGGCCGGAGTTATCCATGGCAGCCCTTCATTACTGGACGCATTGTAGCCGACCGCGGCTGCCGTGCCTTTAAGCTGATGCGGACTCGGACAGGGCGCCTAGCGCGCGGATTGCTGGGCTTGGGCGCAGCGTTCCAGATAGCGCGCCCAGTTGCGGCTGCGATCACGCCCCAACTCGTGCAGCAGGGTCCAGGTGTAAAGGCCGGTGTTGTGGCCATCATCGAAGAGCAGCCGCAGGGCGTAGTTTCCGACCGGCTCGACGCCGGTGATGCCCACGTTCTGTTTACCTGTCTGCAGCACGCCCTCGCCGCCGCCGTGGCCCTTGACCTCGGCCGACGGCGAGAAAACCCGCAGGTATTCGAACGGCAATTCAAAGTGCGAGCCGTCGTCGAAGCGCACGTCCAGCAGCCGCGAGGCTGTGCGCAATTTGATGTCAGTGGGCTGCGGCGGAAGTTGCGGCATGGAGGCGTGGAATTCGGTTCCTACAGGATGTACCGCGACAGATCCTGATCCTTCACCAGCTCGCCGAGATTGGCCTCGACATACTCGCGCGTGATGCGGACTTGGCTGCCGCTGCGATCCGCGGCATCGAAGGACACGGTTTCCAGCAGCCGCTCCATGACGGTGTGCAGGCGCCGCGCGCCGATATTCTCGGTGCGCTCATTCACCTCGAAAGCCACTTCGGCCAGCCGTTGCACCCCCGAGTCGACGAATTCCAGCGCGACGCCCTCGGTGGCGAGCAATGCCGTGTATTGGCGGCAAAGGGAGGCATCGGGCTCGGTCAAGATACGCACGAAATCCTTGACCACCAGCGGCTCCAATTCGACGCGAATCGGCAGCCGCCCTTGCAGCTCGGGGATAAGGTCGGAGGGCTTGGACATATGAAAGGCGCCGGATGCAATGAACAGCACATGATCGGTTTTTACGGTGCCGTACTTGGTATTGACGGTGCATCCCTCGACCAAGGGCAACAGGTCGCGCTGCACGCCTTCGCGCGACACGTCGGCTCCGGTGGTCTCCTGGCGGCGGGCGATCTTGTCGATTTCATCGATGAACACGATGCCGTTCTGCTCGGCGTTCTCGACGGCGCGAACCTTCAGTTCTTCTTCGTTGATCATTTTCGACGCTTCTTCGTCCACCAAGAGCTTCAGCGCTTCCTTGATCTTGAGCCGGCGCTGACGTGTCCGGCCCTGGCCCAAATTCTGGAACATGCCCTGCAGCTGCTGGGTCATTTCCTCCATGCCCGGCGGGGCCATGATTTCCACGCCGACCGGACTGGCGCGGACTTCAATTTCGATTTCACGGTCTTCCAAATGACCTTCACGCAGCATCTTGCGAAAGCGCTGCCGGGTCTCGTTGTCGCGCGGCGCGCCGTCGCCGGCGAATTCCGAAGAGGCGCGCGGCAGCAATACGTCGAGCACGCGCTCTTCGGCGGCATCGGCGGCGCGGTGACGCACTTTGGCCATCTCCTCCTCGCGGGTCATTTTCACGGAGATGTCGACAAGATCGCGCACGATCGAGTCAACTTCACGCCCAACATAGCCCACTTCAGTGAACTTTGTAGCCTCCACCTTGATGAAGGGTGCTTTCGCGAGGCGCGCCAGGCGACGGGCAATTTCGGTCTTACCCACTCCGGTCGGACCGATCATCAGAATGTTTTTCGGAGTGATCTCGGCGCGCAGCGATTCGACCACCTGCTGGCGCCGCCAGCGGTTGCGCAGAGCAATCGCGACGGCTCGTTTGGCCGCGTTTTGTCCCACGATATGCTTGTCCAGCTCTTCGACGATTTCACGCGGAGTCATCTGCGACATAGCACTACAGCTCTTCAATGGTCAGGTTGCGATTGGTGTAAATGCAGATGTCCGCGGCAATATTCAGGGATCGTTCGACGATATCGCGCGCCGACAGCTCGGTCGCCTGCAGGAAGGCGGTCGCCGCGGCCTGCGCAAAACTGCCGCCCGAACCGATGGCGATCAGGTCATGCTCGGGCTCAATGACATCGCCGGTGCCCGAGATCACGTAGGTGCTTTCCATGTCCGCCACGCAAAGCAGCGCCTCCAGCCGGCGTAGACTTCGATCGGTGCGCCAATCCTTCGCCAATTCGATGGCCGCACGCGTGAGATTACCGAATTTCTCGAGTTTTCCCTCGAAACGCTCGAATAGGGTGAATGCATCGGCTGTACCGCCGGCAAAGCCGGCGAGCACCTTGTCGCCGTACAGGCGGCGCACTTTGCGGGCATTGCCCTTCATCACGTTCTGGCCGAGCGTAACCTGGCCGTCGCCGCCTACCGCGACGCGCCCATTGCGCCGCACGGCCAGAATCGTTGTGCCATAGATTCGTTCGGGGTCGTGACTTGGGGTCTTGGGACTCATAAGCCTTAGGAGGGTGGGGCCGTTGCCGGCTGTTTCAAGCGATTAAGTCAGCGGCGCCGGGCTCGAGGGTGTGCGGCTTCGTACACCGTCGCCAGATGCTGGAAATCCAAGTGGGTATAGATCTGAGTGGTGCCGATATTGGCGTGGCCGAGCAATTCCTGCACGCCGCGCAGATCGCCGCTGGATTCAAGCAAATGGGTGGCGAAGGAATGACGGAACATGTGCGGATGGACATGAACGCCGATCCCCTGACGGCGGCCCCAGGCACCGACCCGCAGCTGCACGGCTCGAACCGACAGCGGTTGCCCGCTTTGACCGACGAACAGCCTCTGAATGTCGCCCCTGATCAAGCCCGCCCTCTGCAGCAGCCATTTCTTCAGAGCATCGATGGCCTGTCGGCCGATGGGCACGATGCGCGTCCTGTTGCCCTTCCCGAGCACTCGTACGGTGCGGTCCTTCAAGTCGACCGCGGTCATATCTAAGTTGACCAGCTCGGCCAGGCGCAGGCCGGAGGAATAGAAGAGCTCCATGATGGCCTTGTCGCGCGCGGACAGCGAATCGTCCACCCGAAACGCCAGCAGGCGGCCCATTTGATCGGCGTCCAGGGTGGCGGGCAGCCGCTTCTTCGGCTTGGGCGCACGCACATCCAACGCCGGGTTGCGCGCGCAATGACCTTCGCGCATCAGGAATTCATAAAAGGTTCTGGCAGCCGACAGCCGCCGCTGAATGCTGCGAGGGCTCAAACCCGCGCCATGCTGGGCGGCGGCAAAGGTCCGCAGGTGCGAATTCTCGAGCGCTTGCCAGGATTTAAGAATGCGCCGTGCGCAGAACTCGGCGAGCGTGGAAAGATCGTGCGCATAGGCCGAGACCGTGTGCGGGCTCATGCGGCGCTCGTACGCGAGGTGCGACAGAAATCGATCGATCCATTCTCGCTCGTTCGAATCCATTGCGTTGCGCGTGGCTCAGCGCATGAGCGCGTAAGTGACGAGCTCACCGATACGCGACAGGAATTCTGTGCTCATGGCCGGGTGAAAGCGCTCCGCGTCGCTGGCACCAATGGCCAAAATCCCGAGCTCACCCTTGGGACCCAACGGCGTGAGCGCCACCGAGCCGATCTCGACCGAATCCTTGCCGAACAGATAGTCGCGCTGCGCATCGCGGACCTGTCCGCAGCGCGGCTTGCCGGACTGCAGCAGAGACTCGAAACTCTTGATATCGCCGTCGGCGAGATCGCCGCTGCGCAGAAACCGGCCGGCACCTTCCAAGGAGCGTGCCGGTTCGAGGAACAATACCAGCACCGAATGCATGGCGTCGAAGTCCTCGCGCAGCGAGGTCTCGATGGCGTTGACGGTGTCGAGCAGAGTATGCGCGCGAATCAGGCGCTGGCTCAGGCGGTGAATGCGATCGGCCAGTGCGTCGTTGGCGCGGGCCACATCCACCAGCTCCTTCAATTTGCGCTCCAGCGATTGGTTGCGCTCGCGCAGCACTTCGACTTGGCGCTCCACCAAACTCACCGTGGCGCCGACATCGCGCAGGTGCGGCAGGCGCAACTTGGTCAGCAGCGGCGAGTTGCGCTCGAAGAAGTCCGGATAGGTTTGCAGATATTCCGCGACAGTGGTGTCGTTTAGACCGTCCTGCTTTATCCCGCGTGCCTGACTGGTTGTCATTATTCAGCTCCCGTACATCTCGTTAAATATCGATCGATCCGGTAAACACCGTGGTCGCCGGTCCCGTAAGCCACACATGCCCGCCCGCCCCAGCCCAGGAAACCTCTGCGGTTCCGCCGGGCAAGTCGACTCGAACGTTTTCATTCAACTGGCCGCGCCGTCTACCGACGGCAACGGCGGCACACGCTCCCGTGCCGCAGGCCAAAGTCTCGCCCACTCCGCGCTCGAACACGCGCAATCGAATGTGGTCAGGGCTTACGATCTGCATGAATCCCACATTGGTGCGCCTCGGAAATCGAGGATGATTCTCGATACTAGGCCCAAACCGAGCGAGCGGCGCGGTTTTCACGTCGGACACCTGTATCACGGCGTGCGGATTGCCCATGGAGACCGCGCCGATCTCAAACTCGGCGCCGTCGATGCTCAATGTGTAAGCGGTCGCCTCGGTGAGTGCGTCCGCTCCCGCGGCTGACTCGAAGGGCAGGGCCCTCGGATCGAAGTTCGGCATACCCATGTCCACGGAAACCATGCCACCGTCGCTGACGCGTGCCTGCACGACTCCGCCCAAGCTGCCCATCCGCAAGTCGCGGCCTAATTCTGGGGCGCGCGAATACAGCAGCGCCGCGACACAGCGCGCGCCATTGCCGCATTGCTCGACCTCGGCGCCATCTGAATTGAAAATGCGGTAGTACACGCGGGTATTCGGATTGCGGGGGGGCTCGAGCATCAGTGCTTGATCGAAACCGACGCCGGTGTGCCGGTCGCCGAGAGCGCGCAGCTTTCTCGAATCGAGTGTGGCGTCGGTGGCAGCCGCGGGGGCGTCGAAGACCAGGAAATCGTTGCCCAACCCCTGCATCTTCAGAAACTCGATGCGCATACTTGTAGAGCATAGCCGAAGCGCGAATTTGTCGCGAGCAGGGGTTGCGCAATCCTGCCTCGAGTTTTACCTTAGTGAAAACTACAAGACCGGGGGATTATGCGCCACGTAATGGTATTGAATGCAAAGGGCGGATGCGGCAAGAGCACGCTGGCGACGAACATCGCCGTATTTTTCGCGCGCGACGGTCACCAAGTATGCATTGCGGACTATGACCCGCAGCGTTCCAGCCTCGATTGGCTGGCGCAGCGTCCGGCCGATTTGCCCGCCATCAGCGGCGCGGCGGCGTTTGAAGAGGGACTGCGCAGTGTGCCGCGCAATACCGACATCCTGGTCATCGACGCGCCGGCGCGTGTCCACGGCACGGAGCTCAACGAGCTGGTGCGCCGCGCGGAAACCATCCTCGTACCGGTGCTGCCGTCCAGCATCGACATGAAGGCCTGCGGGCATTTCATGGCGGAATTACTGGAGATCGGCAAGGTGTCGCGCAAGCAGGCGCGGCTCGCTGTCATTGCCAATCGGGTGCGCGAATACACTTTGATATACGAAGAACTGGATCAGTATCTGACCAAGCTCAAGGTGCCCTACCTTGGGAGCCTGCGCGAGGCGCAGAACTATGTGCGCGCCTATGCACGCGGCATGGGTGTGCTGGAGCTGCCTGAATATCTCGCATGGCCCGATTGGAAGCAGTGGGAACCGATCGGCGAATGGCTGGATAGCAAGCGCAGCCAGCCGACTGCCTAGCCCGCGCGCCGGGCTCAAGTTCTGCGCGTCAGGATACTTAACTCCGATACCCGCTTCAGCGCCGCACCGGATCAGTCG
Source organism: Gammaproteobacteria bacterium (assembly GCA_040002315.1). GTDB lineage: Bacteria > Pseudomonadota > Gammaproteobacteria > Steroidobacterales > Steroidobacteraceae > Bog-1198. Next base: position 7,392 of record JBDUEQ010000144.1, on the reverse strand, counting down.
CTGCTCGATGCGGCGCTCGGTGCCTGCTTAAATTTGCCGCATAGCTGCAAGGGCGGCAATTGTGGTTCGTGCCGCGCGCGGCTGCTGCAAGGGGAAATCTATTACCCCAACGGCCCACCGCTGGGAATAACCCCGGCCGAAGCCGCCGAAGGGTTCGTGCTGCTGTGCCAGGCCCGCGCTCGCAGCGATGTCTGCATCGAAACGTTCCCGGTCACCACGCCGGGGCAAACGTTCATCAAGCGCCTGCCGGCGCGCATCGAGCGCGCGCTGCCGCTGTCGCACGATGTGATGGGACTGTACCTCAAGCTGCCCGCGGCCGAAGACTTCCAATTCGAGGCCGGCCAGTACATCGACATCATGTTGCCGGGCGGCCGCCGCCGCAGTTTCTCCATCGCATCGGCGCCGCAGGACTCGCAGCTGCTCGAGCTGCATGTGCGACGGGTCGCCGGCGGCCAGTTCTCCGAGCCGCTGTTCAACCCTACCGCGCGCAGTGCATTGCTCCACATCGAGGGTCCCCTGGGACAGTTCGTGTACCGCGCCGGTTCGGCGCCGATGCTGCTGGTCGGCGGCGGAACGGGGATCGCGCCCCTGCTCAGCATCCTCAAGCATCTGATCGGAAGCGGCATTGCGCGCGACATGGCTGTGTACTGGGGCGTGCGCAGCGAGCGTGATCTATACGCGCAAGAGATGCTCGAGGAATTACACAGGCGGGCAGCGCGTCTGCGCTACGTGCCGGTGCTGTCCGAACCGTCGCCCGAATGGCCACACAGGCGCGGCCTGGTGCACGAGGCCGTGCTCGAGGACATCGACGATTTGCACGAGCACGATGTGTATGCGGCGGGGCCGCCGGCCATGATCGCCGCGGTGCGGCGCGACTTCGCGGCACGTAGAGTTGACTTCAAGCGCCTGTACTTCGATTCCTTCGATTACGCGCCGGATTCTTTGGCGCCCCAGCGCAGCAGCGCCGCGACCAAGTCCTGATCTTCGGCCGAGTCGGCGATAAGCTGCGGCGCCGACAATCCCAGGGCGCGCAATGCGGCGGCGACGCGCTCGCCGGGCACCAGCCAGTGGGCGCGCTCGAATTCCCGGCGCAAGCCGAGCGCCGCGATCTTCAATAAGTTGCCGGCAATCTCCACGCTGGTGGCGGTGATCACCTGCACCGCTCCGGCGGCGAAGCTACCCTGCAGCGCCGCGAGAACGGCGTTACTCGGGGCGGTGGGTACACGCTCGTAGACATCGGCCGTCACCACCTCCGCGCCGCGGCTGAGCAACTCCCGCTCGAGGAGGGGCCGGCCGTGGCTGCCCTTGATGAGGAGTATGCGGCGGCCGGCCGGACGTACCAGGCGCGGGTGCTGGAGCAGGCTCTCCGAATCGAAGTTTACGGCCGGCCGCACCGCGACCCGATAGCCCGCTTGATTCAGGGCGCGGGCGGTGGCGGGACCCACCACCGCCAGGGTCAGATCGCGCCGTTGATCGAGCAGCGAGGCGCCGAAGCGCACGGCGTTGGCGCTGGTGAAAATGATGACGTCGAAATTCTCGAGAGCACCAAGCCGCGCCGTGGTGTCGCGCCTGTCGCCAATCGCTTTGATTTCGAGGGCCGGCAAGCGCAGGGTGCTCGCTCCCTGCATCTCCAGCAGCCGGCACAGCGGCATCGCCTGTGGCTCGGGCCGAGTGACCAGGACGCCGACACCGTGCAGGGCCGACATGGGACTAGCCGGCGCGCAGCCGCTCGAGCAGCGGACCCGCGCCCGCGGCCAGCATGCGCTCGGCGAGCAGTGCGCCCAAGGCGGCCGGCTGTCCTGAACGGCCGGATTGTCTGTCGCGCAGCAACTTCGAGCCGTCGGGCTCCGCCACCAGGCCATCGAGTATCAAGTTCTCGCCCTCGAGCCTGGCATGCGCCGCGATGGGCGATTGGCAACTGCCGCCCAACCGGTGCGCAAAGGCGCGCTCCGCATCCATGACGATCCGCGTGGCGCTGTGGTTGAGCGCAGACAGCAGTTCAAGCGCGCGCTGATCCGAGCCTCGGCACTCGATGCCGATCACGCCTTGTGCGACGGCCGGCAGGCAGATCGTCGTGTCGATGCGTACGCTGATGCGTGATTCCAGCCCCAAGCGAATCAAGCCCGCACAGGCCAGCACGATGGCGTCCAATTCGCCGGCATCGAAGCGCCGCAGTCGCGAATCCACGTTGCCGCGCAGCGGCTCAATGCGCAGATCCGGCCGCGCCGCCAACAGCTGTGCCTGCCGCCGCAGGCTGGAAGTTCCCAGCCGAGCAGCGTGCGGCAAGTCATCCAGCCGCGCCGCGTTCGCAGCGATGAGCGCGTCGTGCGGGTCCGCGCGCTCGAGCACCGCGGCGATGACCAATCCGTCGGGAAGGTCGCCGGGTAAATCCTTCATTGAATGCACGGCCATGTCGGCACGCTGTTCCTCGAGAGCCACTTCAAGCTCCTTGATGAACAGACCCTTGCCGCCGATGGCGGCCAGCGATCGGTCTTGAATACGATCGCCCTGAGTTACCATGGGCACCAGCTCGACCTCGAGGCCGCTATGCGCCTGGCGCAGCAGAGTGGCGACATGCGCGGCCTGCCACATGGCAAGCTGGCTTTTACGTGTTGCGATGCGCAGCGGCGAGTTCAAGCGGGATTGGCCGCGGGCGGAAATAGCGCAGACTTCAGCCGGTATATGGCGGATATGTCCTCATCGCCGAAGCCCTGTATGATCAGCTGTGCATATTGCGCCAGAGTGGATTCCACCACCGGCAATTGCGCGCCGTGCTGGGCGGCCATCTCGCGGCAGATGCGCAAATCCTTGGCGTGCAGGCGCACGCGAAAACCCGCCGGGTAATTATTGTGCGCCATGAACGGCGCGCGGTTGACGAAGTACCAGCTCGAGCCCGCGCCCTTGCCCAGCAGCTCGATCAAGCGATCGAGCGGCAGGCCTTCCGCGTGCGCAAAGGCCATCGCTTCACCGACCGCCTGGATGATGCCGGCACACATGATTTGATTGGTGGCCTTGGCCGCTTGTCCTGCGCCGCTTAACCCAAGATAGGCGACGTTCTTGCCCATCGCCTGCAGAATCTCCTGGGCACGGGCGTATACCGGCTCGTCGCCGCCCACCATGATGGCAAGCGCCGCGGTGCGCGCGCCTTCCACGCCGCCGCTCACCGGACAGTCGAGAAAGCCGACGCCGAGAGCGTCGAGCTGCGCATGGATCACGCGCGCCGTGCCCGAGCCAACGGTGGAGCAGTCCATGACAATCATATTGGGATTCAAGCCCGGCTCGAGGCCCGCGATCACCGCGCGCAAGTCCTCGTCGGCGGAGACGCAGATCACCACCGCTTCACAATTCCCGGCCAGTTCCGCGAGAGTGGCGAAGGGGATGCAGTGCAATTCTTCGGCAAGCGCCGTGGCCTTCGCGGCGGTTCGATTCCAAACGCCGGTGAGAAGTCCCGCTCGCTTGAGACTGCGCGCCATGTGCGCACCCATGGCGCCCAATCCGACGAAACCTGTTTGCATACGCTCCCCGCTCAATGATCAGAAGCGTAGCCTAAGGCTTTGCACGCCGGGCGGCAAAGCGATTGGAATTTAGGATGCGCGCCGCCAGGGCGGGATGCTAAGTCGGGCTATTGCAAATCGTATCGATGTCGCGCTTGGCATTCAGCCGTTCGGTATCGATTTGATCCGAAGTCAGATATTCGCGCTCGCCGTTGGCGCCGGCTTTGAAGAGGCGCCGGCCCTCGATCAATTTCTTGTAGCGATCCTGCGCATCCGCGCACTGCTTTTCGCGGGCTTGCGCCACATCAGAGGCGATGGCCTTCTTATCCGAACTATCTTCCGCAGCTTGATTTGCCGTGGACGCTCGAGCGGGCTGCGCGGCGGGCGATGATTCCGACGCCCGGGCGGTCGTGTCGTGACCCGGGTGGCTGCCGAGGAACTCCACTACTTCCGCATGCACGCCATCCGGCGGCCGGTCGCCGTACTGCAGTTTGCCCTGCGCATCGGTCCACTTATAGACGACCGCTCCGGCCATTCCCGACCAGGCGATCAAGGCTGCGAGCAACAGAAGACGTTTCATTGTCCGATCCTCGCTAAAAGCTGCGACGCGCCGTCAATTCTACAACGCGCGCGAGCCGGCTTCACCGGTGCGAATGCGCACCGCCTGGCCGAGCCCAATGACAAATATCTTACCGTCACCGATCTTACCCGTGCGTGCAGTTGCGATGATGGCTTCTACCACGCGATCGACTTGCGCGTCATCCACCGCCAGCTCCAGCTTCACTTTAGGTAGGAAGTCGACGACATATTCCGCACCTCGATACAGCTCAGTGTGGCCCTTTTGCCTGCCGAAGCCTTTGACCTCTGTCACGGTAATGCCTTGTACTCCCACATCGGCCAGGGCGGCGCGGACATCGTCAAGCTTAAAGGGTTTGATGATGGCGATGACCATTTGCATGCAGGCATACTCCTCAATTCGAATAAAGACGCAGTCTAGCAGCGGAATTTAGTTGAGAATTGCTGCATCACAACATGGAGAATTGGCTTTATCTATTGTATAAACGCTCAGCGTCTTGCGTCGGGCGCGCGAATATAAAAAACGGCACGGGACCTTCGCAGGCCCCATGCCGCCGGGATATCGCACCGACGGGGGAGTTGGCTGGCTTGCCGGCGCGAGATGCTCCTAAAACGTCAGAGTTTTTGGCCTCGCTCGATGACGGGCGAGGCCTCTGAAAACCTCGTAACTCTTCGCCAAACTGTGGTGCGTGCCCACGCCGCTCCTAAATTGCATCCGGACCGGTCTCGCCTGTGCGCACGCGCAGGGCCTGCTCCAAATCGAGTATCCACACCTTGCCATCGCCTGTTTTCCCGGTTCGTGCCACGTTACAAACGGCCTCCACCACCTGTTCCGCAATCGAATCGTCGACGGCCAACTCCACCTTGGCCTTGGGCAAAAAATCCACGCTGTATTCAGCGCCCCTATAAAACTCTGTATGCCCATGCTGTCGTCCGTAGCCCTGCACCTCGGTGACGGTGACTCCTTGGATGCCGATATCCGCCACCGCTTGGCGAACTTCATCCAATTTGAAGGGCTTGATGATCGCGGTGATCAGCTTCATGCATTTCTCCCCGCTTTCACCGTTTTAGACTTAGGCCTCCGGCGTCGCTTCCACGTTACTATTGTCTATAGCGGTTGCAGCTTCCGTGCCAGTCGTAATCGAACCTTGAATCAAAGGGTTGCGCGATCGACGATGAAAAAATGCACCGGCATGGCGCAGCAGACCGAATTGGTGCGTTATGGAAGTGCGGGACGAGGCCTTATGCAACGAGACAAGTGGAGACACACATGAGCTTTATCAATTCGAGCGGCCTTGACGATTTGGCGCGGCGCCTGGCGGATTCGGTGCCCGAATCAGTGCGGGCCTTCGGCCGCGACCTCGAGGGCAATTTCAAGGCTGTGCTGCAAGCCCAGCTCAGCAAGCTCGACCTGGTCAGCCGGCAGGAATTCGACGTGCAGGCCGCCATTTTGGAGCGCACCCAGGCCAAGCTTGCGGCCATGGAAGCGCGCCTGAAAGACATCGAGGCCAAATTCTCGCCCCAATAGGAGCACTTGTTGATTACTCACAGGGAGGTGAGTGCCCAGAAAGCGAGCGGGCACGCGCATATCAGCACGGTCTTGAGCCGGGCGCCTTTGGGACTCGCAGCGCCGCAGGTGCGGGTGGAAGTGCATTTGGGACCCGGGTTGCCTGCCTTCGCCATGGTGGGACTGCCCGAGGCAGTGGTCCGCGAGAGCAAGGAGCGAGTGCGCTCGGCGCTGCTCAACAGCGGATTTGAATTTCCCGCCGGGCGAATTACCGTGAATTTATCGCCAGCCGACTTGCCGAAGGAGGGCGGACGCTTTGATCTACCCATCGCCGTCGGCATTCTGGCGGCCGACGGAAAAATACCGGTGCGCGTCCTGCGGCAGCGCGAGTTCTATGGCGAACTCTCCCTCGCGGGCGACTTACGTGAGACGCCCAAATTACTGCCGGCGCTGGTCGCAGGCTCGCGCTGCGGCCGAGAGCTGATTCTACCGTTCGCCAATGCCCTCGAAGCGGCGCTGGTCCGCTATCCAAAGCTCAAGCTCGCGGAGCATTTGCGGCAGGTGTATGACGCTCTCAAGGGCCGGGCAGTATTACCCGCGGGCACGGATCCCGCGAGCGCCGCGAGCGCGGATGTCACGCTGAACGCTGACGGAACGCCGAACTTCGGATCGGCCGAGGTGCCTGATCTTGCCGAAGTGCGCGGCCAATTCGCCGCCAAGCGAGCGCTCGAAATAGCGGCCGCGGGCGAGCATGGCCTACTTTTCATAGGTCCACCCGGTGCGGGCAAGACTCTGCTCGCGCAGCGATTACCGGGGTTGCTTCCGCCCCTGGCCGATGCCGAATCTCTGGAAGTGGCCAGTTTGGAATCGGCCGCGGGACGCAGGCCCAGCCTCGGTGGGCGCCGACCGTTTCGCAGCCCGCAGCACACTGCCTCGATCGCAGCATTGATCGGCGGCGGCGCCATGAAACCCGGCGAGCTGTCGCTCGCGCATCTCGGAGTGCTGTTCCTGGATGAGCTGCCCGAGTTTGCGCGCAATGCCTTGGAAGCCTTGCGCGAACCGCTGGAGAGTGGCGTGGTGAACGTTGCCAGGCTCAAGCGCAACTACGAGTTCCCAGCGAGATTTCAATTGGTGGCCGCAATGAATCCCTGTCCCTGCGGATATGCCGGCGATCGCGGCGGCCGCTGCCACTGCACCGCCGAGCAAGTGCTGCGCTATCGCAACCGGCTCTCCGGGCCGTTGATCGATCGCATCGACATGCATGTCGAGTTGATGGCGCTGCCGGTGGAGCATCTGTTGGGCGAAGTACCGGTGGATGTGGAGAATTCCGCGACGGTCGCGCTGCGCGTCGCCGCCGCCCGAGAGACGCAACTGCAGCGCCAGGGCAAACTCAACGCACGCCTGACGCCGTCCGAGGTCACGAAGATATGCAGATTGCAGCGCGAGTCACGAGTGCTGTTGAGTACCGCGGCGGCAAGACTAGGGCTGTCCGCAAGAGCCTGCCACCGAGTGCTGAAGGTGGCGCGCACCTGCGCAGACCTCGCGGGAGCGCCACAGATTCGCAGGACGGATGTCGCAGAGGCCGTGCAGCTGCGCGCCCTGGACAAGCGTTAGCTACTTGTTGAGCGACACCATGTAGTCGACAGTCATGCGGATGGTCGCATCCGGCCAGTTCGTGCCGCCCTTGGGAGGCATATTGCCCTTGCCGTTGATGGCGTCTTTGTAGAGCGTGTCCTTGCCTTGAGCGATGCGCGGCGCCCACGCCGCATGATCGCCCATCTTCGGCGCGCCATTGATTCCCGCCGTGTGGCAGGC
>JBDUEQ010000143.1:0-23562 GCA_040002315.1 Gammaproteobacteria bacterium | reverse complement strand
TGGCGGCGTGCACGCAGCAATAGTCGAATTCGATGCCCTGCCCGATGCGATTCGGACCGCCACCCAAAATCATGATCTTGCGGCGATTGGTGGGACTCGCCTCGCACTCCTCTTCGTAGGTCGAGTACAGGTAAGCGGTGGCGGTCGAGAACTCCGCGCCGCAGGTGTCGACCCGCTTGTATACGGGGTGCAGGCCGAGTTTGCGGCGACGGCTGCGGACGGCCGGCTCATCGCGCCCGACGAGTTTTGCGATGCGCGCGTCGGAAAAACCCTTGCGTTTCAGCGCCCGCAAGCGCGCCAGCTCCAGACTTTCATAGCCTTCTTTGGCAAGCGTGGCTTCCTCGCGCAGCAAATCCTCGATCTGCGCCAGGAACCATGGGTCGATTTTGGTGGCATCGAATACCTGGGCGAGGGTCCAGCCGGCGCGAAATGCGTCGGCCACGTAAAGGATGCGGTTCGGCCCCGGCCAGCGCAGCTCGTAGGAGAGCTTCTCAGCCGCCTCATCCGTCAGCGGCAGGCTCACCTGCTCGTCAAAGCCATCCAGCCCTGTCTCCAGGCTGCGCAGCGCCTTCTGCATGGATTCCTGGAAAGTGCGGCCGATCGCCATGGCCTCGCCCACCGATTTCATCTGCGTGGTGAGGCGGGTATTCGCACCGGGAAATTTCTCGAAGGTGAACCTTGGGATCTTAGTCACGACGTAGTCGATGGTGGGCTCAAAGGAGGCCGGGGTCGCTCCGCCGGTAATCTCATTCTTGAGCTCATCCAAGGTGTAGCCCACTGCCAGCTTGGCCGCGATCTTGGCGATCGGGAATCCGGTGGCCTTGGATGCCAGCGCGGAGGAGCGCGACACCCGGGGATTCATTTCAATGACCAGCACCCGGCCGTCATCCGGATTAATCGCAAACTGCACGTTCGAACCGCCGGTATCCACCCCGATCTTGCGCAGCACCGCGATCGAGGCGTCGCGCAACCGCTGATACTCTCGGTCGGTCAAGGTTTGCGCCGGCGCCACGGTGATCGAGTCTCCGGTGTGCACGCCCATGGGATCCAAGTTCTCGATCGAGCACACGATGATGCAGTTGTCGTCGCGGTCGCGGACCACTTCCATTTCGTATTCTTTCCAGCCGAGCACCGATTCTTCGAGCAGCACCTCATTGGTGGGCGAGGCATCGAGGCCGCGCGCCACGATGGCTTCGAACTCCTCACGGTTGTAGGCAATGCCGCCGCCGCTTCCGCCCAAGGTAAAGGAGGGCCGAATGACGGTGGGGAAACCGATTTCCGACTGCACCGCCAAAGCCTCCTCCATGCTGTGCGCGATGCGCGCTCGCGCCGTCTCCAATCCGATGTCGCTCATGGCGCGGCGGAACAGCTCGCGATCTTCGGCCATGTCGATGGCGCGCTGCGAGGCGCCGATCATTTCGACATTGAATTTCTCCAGCACTCCCTCGCGCACCAGATCGAGCGCGGTGTTGAGCGCCGTCTGCCCGCCCATGGTGGGCAGCAGCGCGTTCGGTCTCTCTTTTTCGATGATCCTCGCCACCGTGCGCCAATTAATGGGCTCGATGTAGACGGCGTCGGCGGTCTCGGGATCGGTCATGATGGTGGCTGGATTCGAGTTCACCAGAACGACACGATATCCTTCTTCTTTCAACGCCTTACATGCTTGAGCTCCAGAATAATCGAACTCGCAGGCCTGGCCTATGATAATGGGTCCAGCGCCTATGATGAGAATGCTGTCGAGGTCGGTTCGCTTGGGCATCTAGCCTAACTCTCGGCGGATTTTTGTTTGACGGGATTGCGGCCGCGCGAGTTCGCTTGCATGCGCTTCACCATCAGATACATAAAGTGTTCGAACAGCAGGCGCACATCGTGAGGACCCGGGCTGGCCTCGGGGTGCCCCTGAAAGCTGAAGGCCGGACGGTCGGTGCGCGCCAAGCCTTGCAAAGAGCCGTCGAACAGCGAGCGATGGGTGGCGCGCAGATTGTTCGGCAGCGTGGTGTCGTCAACCGTGAAACCATGATTCTGACTGGAGATCAGCACCCGGCCCGAGTCGATCTCGGATACCGGGTGATTGGCACCATGGTGGCCGAATTTCATTTTCAAAGTCTTGGCGCCGCTCGCCAAGGCCAGCAATTGATGGCCGAGGCAAATACCGAATATCGGCAGGTCGGTTTCCAGGAAGCGCGCGATCGCCTCGATGGCATAGTCGCAGGGCTCCGGATCCCCCGGCCCATTACTTAAGAAAACACCATCAGGATTCATCGCAAATACTTGATCTGCAGGGGTTTGTGCCGGCACAACGGTGACGCGGCAGCCATGTTCGGCGAGGATGCGCAAAATGTTGCGCTTTATGCCGTAGTCGTAGGCCACCACGTGCAGCCGGCTCTGCGGCCGCGGCGGCTTTGAGGAGGTCTTCCAGATCAGCCCGTCATTCCATTGATAGATTTTCTTGGTCGACACCGCTTTGGCAAGGTCCATGCCCTTCAAGCCGGGGAATTTCTTGGCGGCACGCACCGCAGCGGTCTCATCGATATTGTCGCCGGTCATGATGCAGCCGGACTGAGCGCCCTTCTCGCGCAGCAACCGAGTGAGCTTGCGGGTGTCGATATCGGCAATGGCGACCACTTTGCAGCGGAGCAGGAAACTCTGCAGCGACTCGGTGGCGCGCCAATTCGAATGCAGCAGGGGCAAATCCCGGATCACGAGGCCGGCGGCGTAAACGGCGCCCGATTCCAGATCCTCAGGAGTGGTGCCGGTATTGCCCACATGGGGATAGGTCAGAGTAACAATCTGTCGACAGTACGAGGGATCCGTCAGGATCTCCTGGTAGCCGGTCATTGCCGTGTTGAAAACCACTTCACCAGTCGTGTTGCCTTTTGCGCCCACTGAGACGCCACGGAACACGGTGCCATCTTCGAGAGCTAGCACTGCAGGTGTCGACACTCCGGTTCCTCGCTTTGCGCTACGGCGCTTTCCGCAGATGCGCAAAGCGGGAGGCGCTCCTTCAGAACGTCCTCCCGCTTCATGGGTTAATTCGCGATCAGTTTCCGGGCGCGAATATTAACGATGCCCGCGATGACTGTCCATGCTTCTTCTAAATTCCGAGAACATCGTGCATCCCGTACAGGCCGGCGGGGCGCCCTATCAGCCATTCAGCCGCCCGCAGCGCGCCCCGTGCGAATGTGTTGCGATCGGTGGCGCGGTGGGTGATTTCGACGCGCTCCCCGTCCGCGGCAAAGATCACCGTGTGTTCTCCCACGATGTCCCCGGCCCGCAAGCTGGAAAAACCGATGCTCCCCGGGCTACGCGGCTCGTGAGCGCCGCTGCGGCCGTAGGCGGCGACATCGCTCAAGACCCGGCCCCGCGTCTGTGCGACCGCCTCGCCCAAGGCCAGAGCGGTTCCCGACGGCGCATCGCGTTTCAGGCGGTGGTGTGCCTCGAAGATCTCCACGTCGTAGGAGGGCCCCAAGCCGGCGGCGGCCAGCGACACCAGTTTGGCGACAATGCTCACCCCGACGCTGGTGTTGGGCGCAATCAGCACGGGAATGTCTCTCGCCGCCGCCGCCAAAACGTGGCGGCCCGCCGTATCGATGCCGGTGGCGCCGATCAGCAGTGGAATCCCGGCCGCAGCACAGGCTTCGGCATGCGCGGCGACGCCATCAGCCACGCTGAAATCAACGGCCACCGCCGCGCCGCGGAGCCCGACGCTCGAATCGGCGGTGATCAACACGCCCGTCGGGGCGCCCGCGCCGGCGGCGTCTTGTCCCAGCCGCGCACTCCTAGCGGAAGCCACAGCGCCGCTGAGGCTAAATATGGGCGATTCGCGCAGGGCACGCAGCAGCGATTGTCCCATGCGCCCGGTGATGCCGAAAATCGCCAGCGCCGGCACTACCCTACTCGACCGCGCCGGTGAAGAATTTTTTTACACCCTCGAAGAAAGACTGCTCGCGCGGCTGATGGCTGCCCTGCTGCAATGAGGCCTCAAATTTCCTCAGCAGCTCTTTCTGCTCGGTTCCCAGGCTCACGGGGGTCTCCACCACCACCCGGCAGAACAAGTCGCCGGCTCCGCCGCCGCGCACCGGGCGTACGCCCTTTTCACGCACTCGAAACACGCGCCCGGACTGCGTCTCGCTCGGAATCTTCAGGATCACCTCGCCGCTCAGGGTCGGCACCTCGATCGCTCCGCCCAAGGCAGCGGTGGTGAAGCTGATCGGCACCTCGCAGGACAAATGACTGCCGTCGCGCTCGAAGATGGCGTGCTGGCGCACCTTCACCTCAACGTACAGATCACCGGCCGGACCGCCGTTGCGGCCGGCCTCGCCCTCGCCGTTCAAGCGTATGCGGTCGCCGGTGTCGACTCCGGCAGGCACGTTCACTGCGAGATTCTTCTCCTTCCGTACCCTGCCCTGCCCATAACAGGAATCGCAGGGGTTGCTGATGATCTTGCCGCGGCCCTTGCAGCGTGGGCAGGGCTGCTGAATGGTGAATATCGACTGCTGCACCCGCACTTGACCCTGGCCATGGCAGGTGTCGCAGGTTTTCGGGGTGGATCCCTTGGCGGCGCCCGAACCCTTGCAGGTGGCGCACTCCGCCAGGGAGGGAATCTGGATCTCGGTGTCCGTGCCGAACACAGCCTGCTCGAGATCGATCTCCAACTCGTAGCGCAAATCGGAACCGCGAAATACCTGGCTCCGGCCGCGTTGGCCGCCGGAGAAAATGTCGCCGAACATCTCACCGAAAATATCGCCGAACGCCTCTCCGGCGCTGAAGCCGCCGGCGCGACCCCCTTCCAGGCCGGCATGGCCGAACTGATCGTAGACCGCGCGCTTTTGCGCGTCGCACAGTATCTCGTAGGCCTCCTTGCATTCCTTGAATTTATGTTCGGATTCCGGATCGTTCGGATTGCGGTCGGGGTGGTATTTCATGGCGAGGCGCCGATACGCCTTTTTGATGTCGGCCTCCGTCGCCGTTCTGGCCACATCGAGGAGCTTGTAGTAATCCTGCTTCGCCATTACTCACCTGCGGACTTTCCATAAAAGCGAACCGCCGATACTCATACCGGCGGTTCAGGTCAAGACAATTCCAGATCCAACGTTTTAAGCTTTCTTGCGATCGTCCTTAACCTCTTCGAATTCGGCATCGAGAACATCATCCTTGGGCGCCTCCGTATGCCCCGGGTGTCCTCCGCCATTGCCGCCGCCCCCGTCGCCGCCTGCTCCGCCTCCTGCGCCCGCGGCCGACTGTTCATACATTTTCTGCAGCACCGCACTCGATGCCTTTTCGAGGGCCACCGTCTTGGCTTCGATATCGTCGCGATCGTCGCCGGTGATTGCGGTCTTGACCGCCGCCACCGCCTCGACCGCCGCCTTTTTCTCATCCTCGGAGACCTTGTCGCCGGCATCCATGAGTGCCTTTTCAACCGAATGAATGGTTGCGTCGGCCTTGTTGCGCGCACTCACCAGTTCGCGGAATTTCTTGTCCTCTTCGGCATGCGCCTCGGCATCGCCGACCATGCGCTTGATCTCCGCCTCCGACAAGCCGCTCGACGCCTTGATGACGATGCGCTGTACCTTGCCGGTTTTCACATCCTTCGCCGACACGTTCAATATGCCGTTGGCGTCGATGTCGAAAGCCACTTCGATCTGCGGCATGCCGCGCGGCGCCGGCGGAATATCAGTCAGGTCGAAGCGTCCCAACGACTTGTTGTCGGTCGAACGATCGCGCTCGCCTTGCAACACATGGATTGTCACGCCCGTCTGATTGTCGTCAGCGGTCGAGAAAGTCTGCGACGCCTTGGTCGGGATCGTGGTGTTCTTCTCGATGACCTTGGTCATGACGCCGCCCAGGGTTTCGATTCCCAGCGACAACGGGGTCACATCGAGCAACAACACATCTTTGACGTCGCCGGAGAGCACGCCGCCTTGAATAGCGGCACCCACCGCCACGGCCTCATCGGGATTGACGTCCTTGCGCGGTTCCTTGCCGAACAAGTCCTTCACTGCCTGCTGCACCATGGGCATGCGGGTTTGACCGCCGACCAGAATGACCTCGCTCACATCTTTCATGGTCAAGCCGGCGTCCTTCAACGCGATGCGGCAAGGTTCCATGGTCTTTTTCACCAAATCCTCCACCAGGGACTCGAGCTTGGCGCGGGTCAGCTTCATGTTCAGGTGCTTCGGGCCTGCCGCGTCCGCCGTGATGTACGGCAGATTGACTTCGGTCTGCTGGCTTGAAGACAGCTCGATCTTGGCCTTCTCCGCCGCCTCTTTCAGGCGCTGCATGGCAAGCGGATCCTTGCGCACATCGATGCCGCTTTCCTTCTTGAACTCGTCCGCGAGATAGTTGATGACGCGCAGGTCGAAGTCCTCGCCGCCCAAGAAGGTATCTCCATTGGTCGACAGCACCTCGAATTGGCGCTCGCCGTCCACTTCGGCGATTTCGATCACGGACACGTCAAAGGTTCCGCCGCCCAGGTCATAGACCGCGATTTTGCGATCGCCTCCGTCCTTATCGAGGCCGTAAGCCAGTGCCGCCGCCGTGGGCTCATTGATGATGCGCTTGACGTCCAAGCCCGCAATGCGGCCGGCGTCCTTGGTGGCCTGCCGCTGCGAATCATTGAAATAGGCCGGAACAGTGATGACGGCCTCGGTGACCGGTTCGCCCAGATAGTCCTCGGCGGTCTTCTTCATCTTCATGAGGACCCGCGCCGAAATCTCCTGAGACGCCATCTTCTTGCCCTGCACTTCCACCCAGGCATCGCCGTTATCGGCCTTGACGATCTTGTAGGACACCATGGCCATGTCCTTTTTCACCACATCGTCGGTGAATTTTCGGCCGATCAGCCGCTTGACCGCAGCCACCGTATTCGCAGGGTTGGTGACGGCCTGGCGCTTGGCGGATTGCCCCACCAGCACTTCGCCATCCTTGGTGAAGGCAACGATCGACGGCGTCGTCCGGTCGCCCTCACTGTTCTCGATGACCTTGGGCTTGCCGCCCTCCATGATCGCGACGCAGGAGTTGGTGGTGCCGAGATCGATGCCAATCATTTTGCCCATGGTAAAAGTCCTCTAAAAAATTCTAATTGACCGATAGGTGGGGAGTCCCACGAATATTTCAATTGCTGTCCGGAGCCTTGCTGACGATGACCCTTGCTGCACGCAGCAATCGGCCGTTCAAGGAATAGCCCTTTTGAATCACTGCCAGCACCGTATTGGGAGGCTGGTCGCGGCTCTCCTGTACCGCCATGGCCTCATGCCACTGCGGATCGAAGGGCTGGGCGATGGGGTCGATGATCTTGATGCCGGCCTTCTCGAAGGCACGGTGCAGCTGCCGCAAGGTCGCCTGCGCGCCCTCCAGCAACGCCGGTCCGGGATTCGCCGCGCCCGCATTGATCCCCGCCTCCAATGCATCGCCCACGGTCACCAACTCCTGAGCGAAGCGCTCGATGGCGAACTTGCGCGCGTTGTCGATCTCGCGCTCGCTGCGCTTGCGGAAATTGTCCAGTTCCGCCACGGCGCGCAAATGGCTATTACGGGCCTCGGTAGCCCTGGCCTCCGCCGCGATCAAGGCAGTCGCCATGTCAGCTATGCCCTGCGGAGCTTCGTCCGCGGAACCCGCTCCCTCGGCAAGATTGGTTTCGTTCACTAGCTGCCCTCAACGGATTGGCGGCCTGGAGCCGCTCGAAGGTCCAATTATTGGGGGCTATTTGCGCGCGTTCAAGGCCGAACCGAGCAGTTTTGCAGTCAGATTCACAATGGGAATGACCCGCTCGTAGGCCATACGGGTCGGACCGATGATGCCCAAGACCCCCACCACGCGGTTGTCCAGAGTATAGGGCGCCGTTACCACGCTGATATCGTCCAGAATGCGGTATCCCGATTCCTGGCCGATAAAGATCTGAATGCCGTCGGCCCGGAGGCAACTGTCGAGCAGCCGCAATATGTCGTGCTTCTCATTGAAAGCCTCGAATAGGCGCTTCAGGCGCTCGACGTTGGACAGCTCCGCGAAGCCCATCAGATTGGTTTCCCCCGCGATGACGTATTCGACACCCTCATCAGCGCCTGCGTCGAACACCTTCTGCGCCACCTGGATGGCATCCTGCATGAGCTGGTCCATGTGCTGGCGCGTTTCCTGCATTTGCTTGAGCAGTTGGGCGCGAACATCCGGCAGCGAGCGACCCGCAAATGCCTCGTTCAGGTAATTGGCGGCGCGGCGTAACTCCTCGGTCGAATAGTAGCGATCGAGCTGCACCACCCGATTCTGAATTTCCCGATTGCTCATGACCATGATGGCGAGCGCTCGATTCTCCGACAGAGTGATGAACTCGATTTGCGACAGCGCGACATAGTTGGGGTTGGGCAAGGTCACGAGCCCCGCCATATGGGTGATGCTCGACAGCATCTGCGACACGGTCTGGACCAGCGAGCGGCCATTGGATGCGTCAGAGCCTAAGCGGCGCTCGATTTCCTCGATCTCCTCGTGATGCAGAGGCTTCAACTTGAGCAGGGTGTCGACGAAGAAGCGGTAGCCTTTGTCGGTAGGTATGCGCCCGGCGGAGGTATGCGGCGAGGCGACGAACCCCAAATCCTCCAAATCGGCCATAACATTGCGGATGGTGGCCGAGGAGAGGCTCAAACCCGAATCACGCGACAGGGTACGTGAGCCGACGGGCTGCCCGTCGCGAATATAATTCTCGATCAGGGCCTTGAGCAGCAGCTGTGCCCGCTCATTCAGCCCTTCATCACTACCTTCTGCCATACGGTCCATATACCATGTTTGAAGCTACCTAGCGTATCCGCCCGAAGTCAAGTCCGAGCGAATCGGCCTAAAATCCTCTGCTTCGTCGCGTGACCGGCTCGGCGCGGTCTGCTACAAGGATTCGCTTATGTCGTTTCAATCCATCGCACTTGTCGGCAGGCCCGCGGATTTGCGCGTCGCCGAATGCATGCTGAGTCTTGCCTCGCACTTCTGTTCCAAGGGTGTTTGCACCTTGGTCGATCCCGGCGTGGGACTCGCCTTTCCTCCGGACAGCGTCCTGCCCTGCCCGGAAGCCGCCTTCGCCACACGAGCGGATCTGATCGTCGCCATCGGCGGCGACGGCACTTTGCTGTATGCGGCACGATTGGTGGCGGGGCATGCAGTGCCGCTGCTCGGCATCAATCGCGGCCGCTTGGGATTCCTGACCGACGTCAGCCCCGATTCCATGCTGGAGGACGTCGACAGCGTGCTGGCCGGCCGCTACACCGAGGATCGACGATCGCTGCTCGCCGCACGGCTCGAGAAGCATGGCGCCGAATCGGTCAGCGCCCTTGCGTTGAATGACGTGGTGGTCAATAAATGGGAAACTGGCCGCACCATGGACTTCGAGACCTCGATCAACGGGCGTTTCGTGAACTCCCACGGCGGCGACGGCATGGTCATTGCCACCGCCACCGGTTCGACCGCCTATGCCCTGTCCTGCGGCGGCCCCATTGTCGAGCCGGATCTGGATGTCTGGGTGATGGCCCCCATCTGTCCGCACACCTTGAGCGACCGGCCGATCGTGGTGCGCGCGGGCAGCAAGATCCAGCTGCGAATGTCGGACCGCTTCGAATCGCGCGCCCAAGTTACCTGCGATGGCAGCGCCATCGGCGATCTCGAGCAGGGCGACAATCTCTATGTCGAGGGCTCCGACGCGCAGATCACTCTGCTGCATCCGCCGGGCTACGACTATTACCGGCTGCTGCGCTCGAAGCTGCATTGGGGCCGCGGCGCCTACGGCGGGCAGCGCGACAAGCGCGAGGGCAGCTAGTGCCCCGTGTGAGTATTTAATGCTGACGCATCTTCAACTTCGCGATTTCGTTCTGGTCGATCAGGCAGAACTCGAACTCCAGGTAGGGCTGACCGCGCTCACCGGAGAAACCGGTGCCGGTAAATCCATTCTGGTCGACGCTCTGCTGCTCATCGCAGGGGGCCGCGCCGGCGGCGATGTGGTGCGCCAAGGCGCGGAACGCGCCGAAGTGACGGCAAGCTTTACCGCTCTTCCGCTGGCGGTGCAATCGTGGCTGGAGGCGCAAGCGATCGAGCACGAGGGCGACCTCGTGGTGCGCCGGGTGATCGGCGCGGACGGCCGCTCACGCGCCTACGTGAATGGCCAGGTGGTGCCGCTACAGGCGCTCAAGGAATTGGCGCAGTTCCTCATCGAAATCCACGGCCAACAGGAATTCCAGCGCCTGGTGAATCGCGCCACACAGCGCGAGATGCTGGACGAGCACTTGGCCGATGTCGGGCTGCTCACGGCCATAGGTGCGCTGTATGAGCGCTACCGCAACTGCAGCCGTGAGTTCGAGTCGCTGCGGGCAGCGGCGGAAAATCGCGACGCACGGCTCGATTTGCTGCGTTACCAACTCGCCGAACTGGAGGCCGAAGTCACCACCGCCGCCGCCATCGAAGCACTGTTGGTCGACCGAAAACGCATCGCCGGCCGCGGCCGCCTCGGCCTCGCGGCGCAAACGGCATTGAGCGCCGCCTATGAGTCGGATGGCGACAGCGCCCATGGTCTGTTGGCCAAGGCTCACGCGGCCTTGCGCAATGTCGGCGACGCCGACCCGCAGCTGGCTCCTGCGGTCACACTGCTCGCCGAGGCCATGATCAACACCCAGGAAGCGGCGGATGCGTTGCGGCACTACCTGGATTCCCTCGACGTTGATCCGAAACGCCAGGAAGAGATTGAGCGTCACGCCGCAGCGCTCGAGGCTTTGGCCCGTAAGCACCGCCTCACGGTATTGGAGCTTCCCGATCAGCGGCTGCGCACAGAATCGGAACTCCGGGCACTCGATAACCTGCAACTGAGTTTGGGGAAGCTTGAAGTCGAATTGGCCTCGCTCACAAAAGAATATCGCGCCGCCGCACAGCGCTTGACGGAGGCGCGCAAGAAGGCCGCTGAGCAACTGAGCCGGCACATCACCCAGCTGATGCAGGCGCTAGGCATGGCGGGCGGGAGATTTGCGGTGGCGATTGCGCCGAGCGACGGAGAATTCAGCGCCAAGGGCAGCGACGACATCGAATTCTTGGTGAGCGCGAACCCCGGTCAGGCGCCCAGGAGCCTGGCCAAGGTCGCCTCCGGCGGCGAGTTGTCGCGCATCAGCCTCGCCGTTCAGGTCGCCGCGGCCGCCAAGACCTCGGCGCTGTGCATGGTATTCGATGAGGTGGATGCCGGGATCGGCGGTGCGGTGGCAGAAATAGTCGGCCGGCAGCTGCGCGAGCTGGGCGAGCGTGCCCAGGTGCTGTGCGTAACTCACTTGGCGCAAGTGGCCTCCCAGGCACACAGCCAGTTTCGAGTTACCAAGCTCACCGACGGCAATATTACTCGCACAGCGGTGAAGAGCTTGGGTCCCCCGGAGCGCGTCGACGAGATTGCACGCATGTTGGGTGGCATCGACATGACCGAGCAAGCACGCGCGCATGCGCGTGAAATGCTGGCGCTTGCCTCATCGGGGGCTCAGGCGAAGAAAAAGCGCGCGCCGACGGCTCGGCGTTAAACTCCAAGGGACGGCGCGGCGCCTACTTGATGCGCTTTTGATTCGGGCAATTGGGCTTGCGGCAATGCCCATACAGAATCAAGGCGTGATCGCTGATCTCGAACCCCAGCCGCTTCGCCACCGCATGCTGACGATCTTCAATGCCGCCGTCCATGAACTCTTCGACGCGGCCGCAGTCAACACACACAATGTGATCGTGGTGTGCGCCCTGATTCAGCTCGAACACCGCCATACCGCCTTCGAAGTGGTGGCGCGTGACGAGGCCGGCGGCCTCGAATTGCGTCAAGACACGATAGACGGTGGCGAGGCCGATGTCTTCGTTGGACACCAGCAGTTTCTTATAGATGTCCTCGGCACTCATGTGGCGTGCCGACCCATCCGCAAGAATGTCGAGGATTTTTAATCGCGGCAGCGTAACTTTCAGACCCGCATTGCGCAGGTCATTGCTTTCGCTGGTCGAATCGGCTTTCAGGCGCTGCGGCATGCTGTGCCCTCGGGTATGATACAAGTCCAATTATCAATCATTTAACGGCTGCGCACCACTTTGACGACAATATTTCAACGGGTTCTGCTGGCAACTGTGCTTGGCGCGCTGGCGTCCGGATGCGTCTATCGCATCAACATTCAGCAAGGTAATTTCTTGGATCAAACCGCGGTCGAACAGGTCAAGGCCGGCATGACACGCAGCCAGGTCCGCTACTTGCTGGGGACACCCATGGTGGCGGACCCCTTCAACCATGAACGTTGGGACTATATTTACTATCTCAAGAAGGGCCGTAGCCGTCACGTCGACTCGCGGCGCGTCACCGTGTATTTCGATGGCGACAAGGTTGCGAAACTCGATAAGCCCACGGCCGCCGAGGCGGCGGCCCAGGACGCATCCGCGGCAAAGATCAAGAACGGCCGGACTTATTGAGCGCTAGCGCGCGCGTGGCGCGGGCGCGCCGCGCTGTTTTGGGATCCGCCGTGAGCGGCCGGTAGATTTCAATTCGATCGCCTTCATTCAGCGGATGATCGCCCTGGATCATCCGGCCGAATAGGCCGAGCGCCGAATTCTTCAGATCCACGCCGCTGAAATCAGGGTCGAGGGCGGCCAGACGCATGGCGTCCACCACGCGTGCGCCCGGCGCCATTCGGAAGATCTTGACGATGGCGCGCTGCGGCTCCGCATAGGCAACTTCGATTTGCAGCGTTGCGTCCTTCATGCCTCGCCCGGGTAGATGCGCTGCGCGCGAGCCACGAAGGCGTCGATGATGGTGCCGCAAAGCGCCTCGAACACGGCGTTGAATGCGGTCGCGGAGAGGCGGTTCTTGAACTCGAATTCGACTCTAAAGTGCACTCGCGATCCCCGCGTACCGATGGCATCGAAACCCCATTCGCCGGTCAAGTCGCGGAACGGACCGTGCAGCAGCTGCATGTGAATCTTCGCATCGTGCTGCAGCGTATTGCGCGTGCTGAATTCGGTCTGCAGCACGCCGCGCGCAACCTTCAGGGTCGCGACGCGTTCGGTGGCGGAGACATCCTCAGCGCGGGCAGCGGTGCACCACGGCAGGAATTCAGGATAGCGAGCGACATCATTCACCAATGCGAACATTTGCGCGGGTGTATAACTCACGAGTGCGCTGCGTTCGACCAGCTGCATTTGTTCTCCCTTGGCATCGTCGCTGGAGTGGATTCTCCGGCAAAACCGCAGGCGCCGCCAGCCGCGGTTCGGTAGACTTCCTGCGTGGTCAAAGCCCCCGAAAAACTGCCGCCTATCGCCGTCAACCGCAAAGCACGGTTCGATTACTTCATCGAGGAGCGTTTCGAAGCCGGTCTCTCCCTCATGGGCTGGGAAGTCAAAAGCATGCGCGCCGGCAAGGCGCAAATTGCCGAGGCCTACGTATATCTCAAAAATGGCGAGGCCTTTCTGTTCGGCGCCCATATCGGTGCGCTGAACTCGGCATCGACCCATGTCGACACCGACCCCACGCGCACCCGAAAGCTGCTGCTCAACCGCCGCCAGCTCGATCATATGGTTGGCGCGGTCGAGCGGCGCGGCTACACCCTCGTGCCGCTGGAGCTGTATTGGAAGGAAGGGCGCGCCAAGCTCGAGATCGGGCTCGCCAAGGGCAAAAAGCAGCACGACAAGCGTGCCACTGACAAAGATAGGGACTGGCAACGCGACAAGGGCCGAATCATGAAGGCAGCGCGGCGCTGAGGAACGGCGGTTGGGGCGCCCGGTGGCCGGCCCGCGGTGCCCGCCGCGCGGGCGGCCGGCCCACCGATTTGGATCGGGGGCCAGGAGCGCGTAAACTAACGGTTCGATTTGGGGCCGACCGGTTTCGACATGGGTTGCGAAACTACAGGGGCGTACCGAGGTGCAGGTTCCTCGTTAAACTATTTGCAAACTTATAGTTGCCAATCAAGACAACTACGCTCTAGCCGCCTAATCGCGGTTGAAACCCAAGCGTCTCGTGCTGGTGAGAACGTTTGGGTGTAGCGCTCATCAGCTAGTGGGATACACGTGCCTGGGGTGTGTTCGACGAAAAAATACCGGGCTGGCTGCACGCTTTCCCTGCCCGTTGGGTAGTGCGCGGTGAGAACAATAGACGTGGCTACGTACGTAGATCTTGTAGCGTAGGACTTATGGACGGGGGTTCGATTCCCCCCGGCTCCACCAATTCTAATAGCCACGAGGCGCAGAGGCGTTAGCGATTCATGACGCGGATTGAAGTTCCGAATTCCACGGGAAGGCGCGGCTCCCGCGGTCGCCTAGGTCGCTGGTTCTTCATATTGCTGCTCTTAATCGTGGTCGGCACCGGGCTGTGGACCTGGCTGACGCTGGCCTGGGCCTATGCCGAGGGCGAACGAGCGGGCGTGCTGCAAAAATTCGCGCGCCGCGGTTGGCTGTGCAAGACTCAGGAGGGCGAAATCGCGCTCTACTATGGCGGCGGACAGTACATGGGCGCGGGCATATCGCCGCAATTGTGGGACTTCAGCGTGCGCGACAAATCGGTCGCCGCGGAATTGAGCAAGGCAGTCGGACACCGCGTACAGCTGCATTACACCGAGCACCCCGGCATCCCCACCAGCTGTTTTGCTGAGACCCGTTTCTTGGTGGATCGCGTTACCGTTACCGACAATGAGCCGGGTTCCGCCCCGCCACCTGCCAAGCCAGCCTCTCCCCCTGTAGGAACTCCGACGTCTCCTTAGGAGAATTGCCGCCTCGAGCTCGCCACTTGCTCGGCGATGCTCACCGCGGTGCGCAGCGCCAATAATCCGTCTTCGCCGCTCACTGCAGGCGGCGATCCGGTGGCCGCGGAATCGAGGAATGCGGCGATCTCATCCTTCAGAGCGTCGCCCTGTTCGTAAGTCGTCTCATCGATGGCCACTTGCGGCATGCCGTCGGCACCCACCCCGGTCCCCTTGCGAATCACCGTCAGCACCTTCTGCTGCAAATCGACCGAAATATAGGCATCGTCCTGAAACAGCCTTAACTTGCGTTCGGTCTTCAAACTGACGCGGCTCGCGGTGGCATTGGCGACACAGCCGTTGGCAAAGCGCAGCCGAGCGTTCGCAATATCGACTTCCCGGGAGAATACGCTGCTGCCGATCGCATCCACCGCCACTACGGGTGAGCGCACGATGCTCAAGATCAAATCGATGTCATGAATCATCAAATCCAGCACCACATCAACATCGGTGCCGCGGTGCTTGAAGGGAGCAAGCCGCGCCGATTCGATAAAGCGCGGCACGGTCAGCGTGGGCTGTACCGCCTGCACCGCGGCGTTGAAGCGCTCGAGGTGGCCGATTTGCAGCGTACGATTGGCGCGGCGCGCCAATTCGATCAGGTTCTCGCCTTCCGCAACGGTCACGGTCATCGGCTTTTCGACCAATACGCTCGCGCCGGCGTCGAGAAAATCTTTGGCGACGTCGAAATGCAGGGGTGTCGGAGTCACGATGCTGACGGCATCCACATGCCCCAGCAATTCGCGATAGTCAGCATATGCTGCAACGCCAAGTTCGGCAGCTACCGCCAAGCGCGCCTGCGACGACGGATCGGCTACGCCCACCAAGTGCGAGTTGGGCAAGGTCGCATATTTTTGCGCATGGAATCGGCCGAGATAGCCGACGCCGACCACGGCCGTGCGAATCAAGGCGGCGCGTCTCGCCGCCACTTGCTTCGCGCGCGGTAATCCTGGCGCAATTGCAAAGTGGCACCGCCCACCACCGCGAGTGCGGCGCCCCCCAAGCACAGCAAGCCGCGCCACACCGTCCAATTTCCGGCCGACAGCGACCACAGCATCGTGCCCACGGCCAGGATCACGCCGATGCCGATCAAGGCCCATGGCTTGGCGTCGTACAGTGTCTGCGGAGTCCACGGTCGCATGGCCTGATTCTACAGCGCTTAGGGCTACTTAACGCCGGATTCGTTTACAATCCGGGCCATGATGAGCAGACTTTTCGCCCGCCTGGGACTGGCCAGTCAGTGGTCCATGGAACTTGCGATGGCCGTAACCGGGCTGCTGTGCGGCATCGCCCTCATGCCCATCCTGATCTTCTATGCCGGCGTTGCGTCACTCGGACGCTACGAGGGGGCGAGCCTCGGGCACCTCTACAATAGCTTCTTCGCAGGGCTTAGACTTGGATCGGTCGCCTCCTGGGTGGTTTTGCTGGGGCCCTACGCTCTATATCTGCTGCTCAAAGGGCTTCGAGGCTGGTGGCGAGCCAGCGCCCGCCTGGCTTAAGGGCAAACTCAAGTTCCGCGTTTTGCGGACGCTAACACTCATTAGGCGGATTTGGATCCGATTGACTTGTTGGAGCGTCGCGCGTGAATCCCGAGATCGAAGCCCACCTTCGTAGATCAGTGAATTTCCCCTCGCCGCCGGGCGTGGCGACGCACATCATCGAGCTCGCGCAAGACCCGGACATCGAGATGGGCAAGGTGGCCAAGGCGTTGAGCATGGATTCGGCCCTGTCGACGAAAATCCTGCGCATTGCCAATTCCCCGCTGTATGCCCAGCGACGCAAGAGCGACAATCTGCGCCAGGCGCTGGTGGTGCTCGGACTGAACGCCACGCTGACCCTCGCGTTGAGTTTCTCCCTGGTCAAGTCCCTGCGAGGCGGCAAATCGAACGGCCTCAGTTACGATCTGTATTGGCGCCGCGCCCTGCTGGCGGCGACCGCCGCACGCGCGCTCGGCGACGCCATGCACCATTCGCTCGCGGAGGAGATCTTCCTGTCGGCTCTTCTGCAAGACGTCGGAATGCTGGCGCTGGATCAGGCCGTGCCCGATCTATACGTCGAGGGGGAGCGTTTGCAGCGCCACCATGCGGCGCTCGCCGAACATGAAAAAAAGCGACTGCAGGTCGATCACGCGCATGTCGGCGGCTGGCTGATGGCGGGGTGGAACCTGCCGGAACGGCTGCATCGCGCCATCACGCACAGCCACCAGCTGGATCAGAGTTTCAGTACGGAAGCGGCGCAGATCTTCAACCGCTGTGTCGCCCTGTCCGGCCCCGTGGCGGATTTGTTCCTGCTGGATCCGGAGCAACGGCAATTCGCCGAGACTGCGCTGTGCGCCGAACGCAGCCTGGGTCTCGATAAGATGGCATTCGGCCAGGTGTTGGGCACCATCGGCGCCATGATTCCGGAAACCGAAGCAATTTTTGAAACCGATCTGCTCGCCAAACAGCATCCGGAACTGATTCTCGAACAAGCCCGCGAAGTATTGATGCTGCGCAGCCTGCATGCGCTTCGCGAGATCAATACATTGCGAGCGGCCGCGGAAGACTCCACATCGCGCACGCTCGAACTCGAGGAAGAGACGCGTCGCGACTCGCTGACCGGCGTCTATAACCGCGCTTACCTGGATCATTTTCTGGGGCGCGAGTTCGACAACTCGACGCGTCACAAATGGCCGTTGAGCGTGGCTTTCGCGGATCTGGACAACTTCAAGAACATCAACGACAACTTCGGCCACCAGGCGGGAGACCGCATCCTGCAGGCGACCGCGCGGATTCTGCGCGGCAACACCCGCGAGACGGACTTGATCGCGCGTTACGGCGGCGAAGAATTCGTCGTGGTGCTGCCGGCCACGGACGCGGAGACCGCGCGCAGCATCTGCGAGCGCATAGTGCTTGCGTTCCGCAATACCGGACACGTCATCGGTTCCGATCATGCCAAGGTAACGATTTCGATCGGCTGCGCTACGCACGGCGCGCAAACTTTGTTCGAGTGTGTCGCCGACTTCGTCAAGGCGGCGGACCAGGCTCTTTACACCGCCAAAATGCGCGGCCGCAACCGTTCGGTGCCATTCGACCGGAAAATACCCAGCGCGCTTGCGCGCATGGGCTAAGAACGCATCCTCATCTCGTCGCTCCGGCACGCGGGCACACCTATTCAAGTGCCCGCATCGCGTTATGTCTCAATCCATATGATCCGCGTCACAGTTCTGCGATCCCACCAGCATCTTGCTGTCGCGATTTGGGAACATGGATCCCCTGACATGATCGAAAACAAAGCATGAGCTATTGACGTCTCGGCATTTTATTTGTAGAGGGAAGATTATGAGCGATCACAAGACCCTGAAAGATCCGGATTCGGACTACAGCTTCGGTGTGCGCGAGTTGCGGCAGGCGAACTCAGCGGAGAAACTCAACGTGAATTCAGCGCCGCTCAAGGCGGCGAACGAGAAGCGCGGTTTCGATCCGTACAATACCACCGGCAGCTTCGACCGCAAGAAGAACTGGTCCAAAGTCGGTAAGCGCTAGGCGCGCGCTTTACGGCTCCGTTACGGCTCCGTTACGGTTCCGTTACGGCTCTGCTGCGCGGTCGCTGCTTACCCGATATTCGCTGTTCGGATACCAGCGCGGAAATCGCCGCGTGTGCGCCACTCGGTTGCCGACTTCGTAGTAAAGGCCAAGATCCTCCACCGCGCCGCGCACGTCCCAGCTGGGAGAGTATTGATCGCTTGGCTGGTGATAGCGATGCAACATGTAATCGTCGAGTTGCGCCCGTCCCCACACCGGTCCGCGGGCCGCGTCGTCCAGACCGCCCTTGGCATACAGTGCCGGCACTCCCGCCTTGGCGAAGGTAAAATTGTCGGATCTAAAATAAAGCCCCTGCTCGAGTGTCGGCTCGGGAGTGACCTCGCGACCCTGCAGCAGCGCCACCGCACGAGCGTACTCCTCCAGATCGGAGTTGCCGAAACCATAGATGGTCATGTCCCGCGTCGGTCCGCCGACGTGCAGTGTGTCTAGATTCAGCACGGCCGCCGTGTCGCGCAAGGGCAGCACCGGGTTCTCAACGTAGTATCGAGACCCCAACAATCCAAAGTCGCCGCCTGTGAGGGCCAGAAATACGATCGACCGGTCGGCAACGGGCTTGGTGCGAACGAACGACTGCGCCACCGTGATCATCCCCGCCACGCCGGATGCATTGTCAACCGCGCCGTTGAAAATATTGTGTCCGGCGCGCCCCGGATCGCGGCCCAGATGATCCCAATGCGCGGTGTACACGACATACTCCTGGCGGCGCTTTGCGCCCGGCCAAATGGCGATGATGTTCGGGGAGCTAAACTGGCGCATAGTGTTTTGCAACGTCACATCGACGCGCAGGCCCATGTCCGTCGCCTTGAATCCGGCATGCGCCGCCGCCGCCGATAGGGCCGTGAAATCGAGACTGGCCGCCGTGAAAAGCGCGCGCGCCGCGTCCTTTTGGATCCAGCCCTCGATGGCCGGGCGCGCCGGTGCGCCGGCCGCCGTGTTGCCGGCGGCGGCCGCCAGATCTAATTGCGCACCGCTCCAACTGTTCCGGACCACGTCCCAGTCGAAGCCGAGCGCGTCTGCGTCGTGGATCAGCAGCACGCCCGCCGCGCCTTGCCGGGCGGCTTCCTCGATTTTGTTCGACCAGCGGCCGTAATAAGTCATGGCGCCGCCCTTGAACACCTTCGGGTCCTTGGTGGCGTATCCCGGATCGTTGACCAGCACCAGAACGGTTTTGCCGTGCACGTCGGTATCGGCATAGTCGTTCCATCCGTACTCCGGCGCGACGATGCCGAAACCCACGAATACCATCTCACTTTGGCGTAATTCGGCCTGCGGCAGGCCGCGCTTGCTCCAGATCATCATGCCCTTACCGTAGGGTATCCGTGTCGGCGCGGCGCCATTATGTCCGGCAACGGACAACGTCGCATCGGCCCCGGCGGTGGTCTCCAGCATCGGCACCTGCTGCAGGAAGCTCTCTCCGTTGCCGGGCTTCAGGCCCAATTTTTTGAACTGTTCGATCACATAGGCGACGGTCTTCTCCTCGCCGGGTGTGCCGGGCTTGCGGCCTTCGAACTCATCCGACGCCAGCACGCGGACGTGCTCGCGAAAGGCCGTTTCGTCTATATCAGTGGACGGCGGCGGCACTTTCGGGGTGGTCGTGCACGCGGTTAAAAGCAGGCCCAACCCCACTGAAACACCCCACCGAGCCCGAATTCGCATGATATCGCCCACCTCTCGATCAGTTGCTGCGCGGCCAATACTGCAAAAGCATCGCAGCTAGGCAGGCGGCAGTGGCCAAATGCGCCCAACCGCGCCACGGACGAGCCTTTATCTGTCCCAGGAAACTCCCCGCGCTGGCGGCGGTCAATACAGCGAAGGCAGCCAGGCTCGCGACGAGCCGCGGCAATTCGCGCTTGAGTTCAGGGTGTTCGCCGGCCAGTACCCCGAACACGATGAGGACGGCGCCGAGCCCGAAGGTGATCGATGCCGCGGACCCCAGAATGATACCGATCAAAACCGTGAACGGACGCATACCTTGGGGCTCATATACACTTGCTAGCGGGCACAGGCTTCTCTAGCCTTGACGGGAATCGAAGTTTACAGGAGATCGGCTACGGTGATGACTAATAGGCCTTGGGCCAATCGTTCGCGCTGGATATCCGGCATCGCAATCTGCGCGAGTGCGGTGGGACTCGCCTTCCTGTTGGGCGCGGCCATGGCGCCCTCGCCCGCCATTCCGGCCGCCACTGCAGCGCTCGCGCCCACCGATCAGGAAAATTACGTTGCGCGCCGCGTGGCCGACATCGTCGCCCGAGAGCACTACCGCCGAGCGCCGCTCGACGATCACCTTTCAAGCTTGATTCTCGACCGTTATCTGGACGCCATTGACGGCGGCAAGAGCTATTTCTTCTCCAGCGATATCGCCGAGTTCGAAAAATATCGCTACGAGCTGGACGACGCCATCAAAGCCGGCGACGTCGAGCCCGCATTCGTGATTTTCCGCCGCTACCAGCAGCGCAACCGCGAGCGCATGGCCTATGCCATCGAATTGCTGAACAAGAAGCCGGACTTCGAAGTCGACGAGTCGTTTAATTTCGATCGTGAAAAGGAACCGTGGCCGGCGAATGCCGCCGAGATGAACGAGCTGTGGCGCAAGCGCGTCAAGAACGATGCATTGTCGCTGGTCACCGCGGGCAAGCAATGGACCGAAGCCGCCGACGTTCTGCGCAAGCGCTATGAGCATGTTGCGAAGCGCATGGATCAAAGCAAGCCCGAGGATGTGTTCGAGGCATTCATGAATGCCTTCGTGCTGTCCTTGGATCCGCACTCGAACTATTTCTCGGCGCGCAACTCCGAGGAATACAACATTCAAATGAGTTTGAGCTACGAGGGCATCGGCGCCTCGCTGCAGCTGACCGACGATTACGTCACGGTGATCGATGTGATAGCCGGCGGCCCAGCCGCAACCAGCGGCAAGCTTGCGGCCAGCGACCGCATTACCGCGGTCGGCGAAGGCAAGACCGGCGAGCTGATCGACGTCATAGGCTGGAGATTGGACGACGTCGTGCAGAAGATACGGGGTCCCGGGGGCACCCTGGTGCGCTTGCAGCTGTTGCCGGCCGGCGCCGCGCCCGGATCGGCGCAGAAAGTGGTTGAATTCACGCGCAACCGCGTGTCTCTCGAAGCCCAGGCTTCGCACAAGGCGATGCGGGTGGTGCAGCGTAACGGCCGCGATGTGAAAGTCGGGGTCATCACGGTGCCGAGCTTTTACCAGGACTACGATGCCAGTCGCGCCGGAGCCAAGGATTATCGAAGCACCACCCGGGATGTACAGCGCCTGATCGGCGAGCTGAAAAAAGATGGCGCAGACGTGTTGATCATGGACCTTCGCGCCAATGGCGGCGGCTATCTGCCGGAGGCGGAGTCGCTGACCGGCCTGTTCATCGATCGCGGACCGGTGGTGCAGCTGCGCGATACCACGGGACGCATCGAAGTCGACGACGATCCCGATCCTTCGATTTTCTACAGTGGACCGATGATCGTGCTGGTGGATCGATTCAGCGCGTCGGCTTCAGAGATCTTCGCCGGAGCCATCCAGGATTACGGCCGCGCGCTCATCGTCGGGCAGCAAACCTACGGCAAGGGCACGGTGCAAAACGCACATCCGCTCAACTACACGATTTTCGGCCGTAAGCCGGAACTGGGCCAGCTCAACGTCACCATCGGCAAGTACTACCGGATCACCGGCGAGAGCACCCAGGATCGCGGCGTCACCCCCGACATCGCGTTGCCGTCATTGATCGACGCGAATGAAGTCGGCGAGAGCACGCGTGATCGCGCGCTGCCTTGGGATCACATCGAACCAGCCGCCTTCCGCACCGAAGGCGATTTGAAATCAATGACTGCCTCACTGCAAAAGCTGCACGATGACCGCACCGCGAATAGCGCCGATTTTCGTTACCTGCGCCAGGATATCGCTGCGCTCGATGCGATGCGCAGCCAGAAAACGCTGTCGCTGAATCTCAAGACTCGTGAAGCCGAGCGCAAGCGGATCGAAAGCGAGCGTCTGGACCGGGAGAACGCCTGGCGGGCGGCACACGACGTCAAGCCGGCGAAGGCGCTGGAGGAGATCAAGGACGACGCAGCGGCGGGCATCCTGTTGGATGAGGCGTCGCAGATCGCGGCGGATCTTGCCGTGGCGACGGCGCAACTGCACCGAGTCGTGCCCACGCAGGCGCGGCGTACCGACCGCGGCGCCGATAAGCTGGCGCACGACGACTAGCGCAACAGAACCGTATAGAGGTCCCAGTAGTCCTCGGCCAGCACGTTCCAAGCGGGTACGGTCGGCCCCTTTTGCCGCTGGCCGAGCTCGGCCTCCACCGTATTGACTGCCAGCGAGTCGGCGCTGGGAACGGTGTCGGCGTTATTGCGGTATTCGCAGCAGCCGCGCAGGCGCTCCAACTTCGCCTTCAGTGCGACCGTGACCAGTTTCTGATTGGCGACCGCGGCTTGGGCCTTTTGCACACGCTGCATATACCCCTCGCACTCCTCGCGGGTGCCAAAATTCATCTCGTGAACCCTGCGCGCGACCGCCTCCTTGGCCCGCGCTGCGAGCCCAAAGGCATCGACATGTTCGCACAGCAATTCGGCGTAGCTGATGATGGCAAGGTTGATGTTGCGCCTCGCCGCCAGTGAGATGCCCGGGAAATCCACCACCGCCTCGTGTTCGAGCGTGCTGCGTTCGGCGTGCAGGTCACCCACCTCCGCGTCCGCGACCACGACTTGGGCGCGCAGCGATTCCAGCGACTTCTGCCGTCGACGGCGCTTGAAGTAGTGCCAGAAAGCAGTCAAACGTCCGATCTCATTCTGCTCGGCGGCCAAGTGCTGGCGTTGCAAGTCGGCCTCAGCCGCAGCGGCCTGCAGGCGCTGATCGACGTCGGTGAGCCGTGAGCCCTTCGCCGCCTCGCTTTCCGCCTTGTGCCGCGCCACTTCGCGTGCCTCTTGCTGGCGCGTCAGATCGCTGGCGAATGTCGAGAGCTGCTGGTGGCAGATTTTCCACAAGGCTCGCAGCTGAAAGAACACCAGGGCACCGAAGCCCGTCTTCGGATCGCCAAGCAGATCGCCGAGTGCGTCCAGTTGCTCCTGGACGCGGATAGTCGATCCTTCCTGCTGCTTCAATCGGTCGCGCAGCAGATGGAATTCGTCCTTGAGGTCGGCGTATGCCTTTTTCAGACCCGCACGATTTTGGAAGAGCTGCATGAGCCGCTCTTCTTCAGCACTCACGGCGCCCC
>JBDUEQ010000142.1:0-11698 GCA_040002315.1 Gammaproteobacteria bacterium | reverse complement strand
CCAGTATTTCCAGCGTACCGAGCAGGGCCACGGCGGATATAGGCGCGGCCTGCAGAGGCGCGGCCTGCAGGGGCGCGGCCTGCAGAGGCGCGGCCTGCAGAGGGTCCTGCACGCGCGGCGGCTCGATCCCGGCGAGGCGTGTCAGGTAGTGTAAGTTGCGTGCCAAGTACTCGGTATCGCCGTGGTTCACGTTTTGCAGCAGCACCTCGAGCTTGCGGCTGGGCGCGATGTCCAATTCACCGCGAATCTGCCGCACTCCCTCGATGAAGCCGATCACCCAACGCATTTCCGGCTCCGCATCCGCATCCGCATCGGCCGCGATGCTCGCGGCGCTCGGGAACGCGCACAGCATGATGCTGTCTCCCGACACCCCTGCACTCGCCCGGACGCGCTGCCAGATTTCTTCACTGATGAAGGGCGCGAGCGGATGCAGCGCCCGCAGCAGCACTTCGAGGGTAGTGATCAATGTATGGCGGGTGCCGCGTTTTGCCGAGGCGCCGGCCGTGTCGGATTGCAGCACTGCCTTGGAGAGTTCCAAATACCAGTCGCAGAATTCGTGCCAGGTAAACTCGTACAGCGCGTTGGCGACGACATCGAAGCGATACTCCGCGAATCCGGATTCCACTCGGGCCAGCATCGCCGCGAGCCGCGAGCGAATCCAGCGGTCGGCCAGACTGAACTGCGCGCCTTGCGGCGTCGAATCCTGATGCTCGACGTTCATCAGCACATAGCGCGCGGCGTTCCAGAGCTTATTGCAGAAGTTCCGATATTCCTCGACGCGCGTCATGTCGAAGCGCAGATCGCGGCTTTGCGTGGCAAGGCGCGCGATGCACAGACGCAGCGCATCCGTGCCGTAGGCCGCTATGCCTTGTGGAAATTGCTTGCGCGTGGCCTTCTCGATGGTGGACTTCATCTGCGGCTGCATCAGTCCGCTGGTGCGCTTGGCCAGCAGGTCCGGCAGCGCAATCCCGTCGACGATGTCGAGCGGATCGATGACATTGCCCTTGGATTTGGACATTTTCTGGCCGTCGTGGTCGCGAATCAGCCCATGGACGTAGACCTCGCGAAACGGCACCTGGCCCGTGAATTTGATGCCCATCATGATCATGCGGGCAACCCAGAAGAAAATAATGTCAAAGCCCGTGACCAGCACCGAAGTGGGGTAGTAGGTCTTGAGGGCGTGGGTCGCTTCGGGCCACCCTTGGGTGGAAAATGGCCAGAGTGCAGAGGAAAACCAAGTGTCGAGCACATCCTCGTCCTGGCGCAGCGGCACGCCGGGATCGATGGCATGGGCTGCGCGAGCCTCCGCTTCGCTGTGGCCCACATACCAGCGGCCGTCCGGGTCGTACCAGGCGGGTATTCGATGTCCCCACCATAGCTGCCGGCTGATGCACCAATCCTTGATCTTGTACATCCATTCAAAGTAGACAGCGGCCCAGTTGTCGGGCACGAAGCGAATGTCTCCGGCTTCAACGGCGCGGATGGCCGGTTCCGCCAGCGGCTTGATGTCGACGAACCACTGATCGGTGAGCAGGGGCTCGAGCACGGCATTGCTGCGATCACCGCGCGGCACAGTGAGCTTGTGCGGCTCGACGCGCCCCACCAGTCCGAGCGCTTCGAGGTCGGCGAGAACCCGTGTTCGCGCCACGCTGCGATCGAGGCCGCGATAGAGGCGGGGCACCTCGTCGTTGAGCGAGGCGTCCGGGTTCATGATGTTGACCAAGGGCAGGCCGTGACGCTGCCCGACTTCATAGTCATTGAAGTCATGCGCCGGCGTGATCTTGACGCAGCCGCTGCCGAAGTCGGGGTCGACGTAAGTGTCGCCAATGATGGGAATGTCGCGCGTGGTCAGCGGCAGGTGAACGCGCTTGCCGATCAAATGCCGGTACCGTATATCGTCGGGATGCACGGCGACGGCGGCATCCCCCAACATGGTTTCCGGGCGGGTGGTCGCAACCACGAGAAACCCATCGCCCGAGGCCATGGGATAGTGTAAATGCCACAGGCTGCCGGCTTCTTCCTCGGCGACCACTTCCAGATCGGACAGCGCCGTCTTCAATACAGGATCCCAATTCACCATGCGTTTGCCGCGATAGATGAGGCCTTCCCGGTACAGCCGCACGAAGACTTCGGTCACCGACTTCGACAGCCCGGGATCCATTGTGAAGCGGTCGCGCTGCCAATCCACCGAGGCGCCGAGCCTGCGCATCTGATTGGCGATCTGGCCGCCGGACTGTTCCTTCCATTCCCAAACCCGCGCGATGAAGGCGTCGCGACCGAGGTCGATCCGGTTCTGGCCGACGGCGTTCAACTGTCGTTCCACCACCATTTGAGTGGCGATGCCGGCATGATCGGTGCCGGGCTGCCACAAGGTATCGAAGCCCTGCATGCGACGATGGCGAACCAGCGCATCCATGATGGTGTCTTGAAAGGCGTGGCCCATGTGCAAGGTGCCGGTCACATTGGGAGGCGGAATGACTATGGAATATGCAGGTCCCTTGCCGCTCGGCATGAAGTATCCGGACGCCTCCCACTTCGCGTAGATACGCGATTCGATGTCGGCAGGCGAGTAAGCCTTATCCATGGGTCTGCAGCTCCACCTTGGACTCGCGGTAATTCTTGAATCGTTCGCGGCCGAGACGGCGGCGCTCCTCGTCGGCATCGATTACCTCGGCGACGCGTGCATAGCGCTCCCAATGGACAGGCAGGCGCGCACTCAAATTGACCAGCAGATCGGCGCCAGGCACCACCGTGGGCTCGAGCCACAAGTGAACTCTCGTGGCGGGGTCGCGCGCGTTCGCATCGAGAGCGATCTTGTGCGGGATGAAGGAATCGTCGTTGAAAGTCCACAGCAAGTCGTCGAGGATATGAGCGTCGGCGCCCGTCTCAATGAGGATGTCGACGCTCAGTTCCTTGAGGTAGGCGATCTCTGTCAGACGGCAGGCGAATGCCCAACGCTGTTGTGCGACGCTGCTTTTCAGTACATAAAAATCTACGCGCTCGGTCATGTCGCCCGGACGCGATTGAGCAAAAAGTCCACCAGCAAGGGCACGGGCCGGCCGGTGCTGCCCTTTTGGGCGCCGCCAAGCCAAGCAGTACCGGCGACGTCGAGATGCGCCCATGCCAAATCCTTGGCGAATTTCGAGAGGAAAGACGCAGCCGTGCTGGCGCCGCCCTCGCGGCCGCCGACGTTGGCGATATCGGCGAAATTGCTTTTCAACTGTTCAACGTATTCTTCGCCCACGGGCAGACGCCAGGCACGGTCATCGGCGCGCAGGCCGGCGGCGTGCAGTTCACCCGCCAACGCCTCGTTGTTGCTCATCAGGCCGCTGTAGTGGTTGCCGAGCGCGATGATGCAGGCGCCGGTCAAGGTCGCCACATCGATCACCGCGGCGGGCTTGAAGCGCCGGCTGTAAGTGATGGCATCGCAGAGAATCAGCCTTCCTTCGGCGTCAGTGTTGAGAATCTCCACCGTCTGGCCTGACATGCTGGTGACGATATCAGCTGGCTTGACCGCGCCGCCGCTCGGCATGTTCTCGCACGTGGGGACGATGACTACCAAGTTGATGGCTAATTTAAGCTCAGCGATGGCGCGCAAGGCGCCAAGGACAGTGGCGCCGCCGCTCATGTCGAACTTCATTTCGTCCATGGCTGGCGGGTCCTTCAAGGAGATTCCGCCCGAGTCAAAGGTGATGCCCTTGCCGATCAAGCATACAGGCGCGGCGTTTTTCTTGCCGCCGTGATATTCGCAGACGATCAGCCGCGGAGGCTGCACCGAGCCCTGAGTGACGGCGAGGAAGGCGCCCATCTTGAGTGCCTTGATGGCGCTTTCGTCCAGCACCTTGGCTTTGATACTGGGGAATTGCTTGGCGAGCGCGTGCGCGCGAGCGCCCAAGTACGTGGGGGTACAAATATTGGGCGGAAGATTGGCCAAATCGCGCGACAGCTTGGTTCCGCTGCCGACCGCTGCGCCGATGCGCAGCCCCTCGAGGGCGGCCTTCGCGCCGCGCGCGTCGGCCACCGCCACGCCGACACTCGACAGGCGCGGCGCCTTCGGCTTGGCGCTGGTTTTCAAATCCGGAATCTTATAAAGCTGCGTCGAAAAAACCTCCGCCACGGCGCGGGCGCGGTAGTGCATGTCGAGGTCTCCGACCGGTTCGAGCGCAAGATAGACGACGGCATCGCCGGCTCCAGTCTTGAGCAGCGATTGAAGCGCGGACTGCAAGGCCTTGCGATACTGTTTGCGGCCGAACCCTGAGCGTGCGCCCAAACCGATCAGCAGAAGGCGCGCCGCGGCCGCTCCCGCCGGTGCCGGCAACAGCAGGACGTCGCCGAGCTTCCCGGAGAAATCCCCATCCTTATGCAGCCTGGCGATGAGGCCGTTCAACTGCGCGTCGATCCTGCGCGCAGCGACGCCCAGATCACCGTCCTCATACACGCCCACCACGGCGCAACCGGCCTCATGGCGCGCTTTAGCATCAACAATAGCCTTGAATTCCATGTCAAAAACTCCGTATTGGTCCACCGGGGGTAGGTAAATAGTTTACTAGATTTATTCTAAAGCCTCTAAGCTGAGATGCTATGAAATGGACAGTGCAAAGATATGTGTTGCGCGAAGTCGTGCAAACCTGGCTGGCCGTGACTGGAGTTTTGGTGGCGATTCTGGTGTCGAACCAATTGTCCCGGGTGCTTGGCCAAGCGGCGGACAGTCAGTACGGCCGGCGGGTGGTTTTCGATTTGATCGCGCTGGGCGCGCTCATGAATTTGTCGGTGATCGTCCCGGTTGGACTGCTGCTCGCCGTGGTATTGACCCTGGGCCGGCTGTACCACGACAGCGAAATGGCCGCGCTGCAAGCCTGTGGATTCGGTCCGGCGCGGCTGCTGCCGCCGCTGTTCGGATTTGCGGCTGTCATTGCCATCGGCCTCGGTTGGCTGGTATTCGTGCAAGTGCCGCAGGCCGACCGCGAAGCGCAGCTGCTGCGCCAATCAGCCCTGAAAGAGGCGCAATTCGGGCAGCTCGACGCCGGGCGCTTCCGCTCCTTCAGCGGCGGCGATGCGGTCTTCTACGCGGAACGGGTCGACCAGGAGGGTGTACTGCACAATGTGTTCGTGCAGCGCGAGTCCGAGGGCCGAATCGAGGTAGCGCTTGCCGATACGGCCACCTATTCCAAAGCCACGTCCAACGGCGTTCACCTCGTAACCCTGTTCAATGGCCGCCGCTATGAAGGAGTTCCTGGGAGCAAAGACTTTCGGGTGATTGAGTTCAGGGAACATGGCATTCCCATTTCCACGCCGGTAGATGTGGCCGGGACCAAGGACCCAGACACCAAGCCGACACGCGAGCTGCTCGGCTCCGATGCGCCTGCCGACATTGCACAATTGCAATTCAGGGCATCTACACCCGTTATGGCGCTTGTGTTGACCCTGATTGCCGTGCCTTTGAGCCGTCTCCGGCCGCGGCAGGGACGCTATGCCCGGGTCGGTTTCGCCATCGTGGTGTATTTCGTCTATTCGAATTTGCTGTCCGCCAGCAAGGTGTGGCTGGAGAAGGGCGATCTGGCTCCCGCGATCGGCGTGTGGTGGGTGCACGTGGCGGCGCTGGCACTCGGGCTGTACCTGCTGCTGCGAGAGGCGAGGACGGCGTGAATATTCTCGACCGCTACCTGTATCGCACGGTGCTGGTCTACACGGCGATGGCGATGGCCGTGCTGCTGGCGCTCGGCGCCCTGTTCCTGTTCATCAGTCAACAGAGCGATATCGGCGTCGGCAGCTACAGCGCCGGCGATGCATTTCTATTTACTCTGCTCAATTTGCCGCAATCCGCATTCGAATTGCTGCCGATTGGCGCGATGATCGGTGCACTGATGGGACTAGGAAATCTTGCCTCTGGCAGCGAGTTGGTGGTGACACGTGCGTCGGGTGTATCGGTGTGGCGCATTGCCTGGCCCGTGGGTCTGGCCGGCTTGACTCTCTCTCTCATCATGTACGGCATCGGCGAGTATGCGGCGCCGCCGATGGCGCAGTTCGCGAAGCGCGAGAAGACCACGAATAAATTGGCGGATGTGAGTTTTGCGGGCTCGAGCAGCGCCTGGGTGAAGGACGGGAACCTGATTCTGCGGGTGCAAACCGGCGAGGTGGACCGCGCCTTCGGCGGGGTGTCGCTGTTCAAGCTCGATGGTCCGACCAAGCTGCGCTCGATCCAGCGCGCCGAGCGAATTTCGGTCGCGGATCCCGGGCGCTGGAGCCTGCACAACGTGGCGACGACCCGCTTCGAAGACGATCATGTGGAGAGCGACCTGGTGAGCGGCATCATGATGCAGTCGACGGTCAATCCGGAATTCCTAGGGTTGGCGGCCACCGATCCGCAAATGCTCACCCTGCGCGGCCTGGCCTCGTACATCCAGCATCTGCACCGCAATAGCCTTGAAACGGCGCCTTATGAGATTGGTTACTGGTCGCGCATCGCGCGGCTTTTTGCGGTGATCGTCGTGACGCTGCTGGCGCTGCCCTTCGTGTTCGGGCCTTTGCGCACCACCGGTGCCGGCACGCGCACTGTCATCGGCGTGCTGCTCGGCGTGGTATTTTTCCTCATCACGCGCACCATCGAGAACGGGGGTCAGCTGTTCGGACTGAACCCGGCGCTGGTGGGATGGTTGCCGACCGCCGCAATCGGCCTATGTACGTTGGTGGCCATTTCCAGAACGCGGTAGCGGGCGGCGAATCGAGGCGGCGATTTATCGAGGTTGTGCAGGCTCAGCGCTGCAAACGTACGACCCGCGTTTTCGAGAGTCGATCGTGGAGCGCCAGGTGCTCGGGATCGACATACAGCCATAACACGCCAAGCGCTGCCGGCGCCCACGCGAGCGCGCCGCACACAATGCGCAGCGCCGCGGCTTTCCACGCCATGGGCATGCCCGAATCGGCGACAGCGCGCAGATGCCAGGCGCGCATTCCCAGGGTTTGGCCGCTGCGCAGCCAATTGACCAGGTAGTAGCCCACGATCACGGCGAGCAGTCCCGCCCGATACAAATAAAACCAGGCGCCCGCCGTTTTCGGTTCGACGGCGACGCGGTGATTCAGAAACACGGCGCCTGAGGTAAAAATCACCAACAGTGCAGCCAATAGCAGGCCGTCGTACAGCAACGCGGCGAAGCGGCGGCCGAATCCCGCGCTTGTGCCGCTGATCACGACCGGGGCGTAGGAGGCGGCGCTTTCTTCGTGGATGGCACGGGCGAGGCCATCGGTTTCGGGCCAGCTGGGCCGGTCAGCGCCGGCGGCTTCTTGGCGCCGGGCGGCGGTTCTTTCGGGACCAACAATTGTTCCAACGGCCGGAACACGGCGTCGAAACGGTAAGCGGCAATTTCGAATGCACGGCCCGCGGCTTTGGCGTTGAGCGCTGCGTCCTTGCCCGCCTGCACCTGAATCCAATGCTTGTCGCCGCTGCTGGCGCCGGTAATCGTAAAGACTTCGCCGTCGGTGAGGGTGACGGTGGCGACGATGGCCTTGCTGAAATCGATACCGGCCACCGGCGCAACGTCATCTACGGTCAGGCCGCTGAAGGCACTGGGCGAGGGGGCCAGCGCGGCGGTATCCGCCGCCTTGCGACCCGGCGGCGTACCCTCGAGACTGAACCCGTCGGCGGCGGCCGCTGCGGGCGTGGGCGACGCGCCAGAGCCGGCCGCGCCGGCCGCCGGCGCGCGGTGCACGCTGTAAGCGGAACCAGTGGCGGGCTTGATCGCCACGCTTTGGACTTTCGCTGCCGGGATATCGAGCAGCCGCGCTTCAATCCAATAGCGCGGTTCAGCCTCGAATGTAATGCCAGGTTCGATCGTGTAACTGGTGTTCTCGCCGCCGCGACGTA
Organism: Gammaproteobacteria bacterium; assembly: GCA_040002315.1. GTDB lineage: Bacteria > Pseudomonadota > Gammaproteobacteria > Steroidobacterales > Steroidobacteraceae > Bog-1198. Next base: position 3,837 of record JBDUEQ010000142.1, on the reverse strand, counting down.
CAAAGTTGCCTTGACCGATGGGCTTGCCGACGATGACGGCGTGCTTGCCGTCTTTGGCGAGGAAACTAATTTCCGCGCCGCCGGCCTTTGGCAACGAGGGATCTTCAACGCCGATAATGGGGAAACTCGCCGGATTCGAGGTCTTTTCCTCGACCAGCTTGGCGTCGCTCAAGGCGAGCAGCAACTTGCGCAACTTAGCTACGTCGGCGGGATAGTCCGCACGCTCGGCCACCGTCCAGCGGCCGTCATGGCTGTGCAGCGTCACGGTCGGAGTGGCGCTGCCCCGACGCACAGTCAATGAAGTAACCGTATCGATCTCTCCCGCAAGGCCGGGGAGCAGGGCGCCGCCGCGCGCGTCGCGCGGTAGATTGCGCTGCGTGCTCAGGTATAGTGCGCCCGAGATCGCAAGCACGGCGGCAATGAGCAGAGTGATGAATCTTCGGCGGCTCATGCGGCCCCCGACGGGGCCGTTCTTCGCCTGCGGCGCAGCGATAGAATGATCACACCCGCTAACGCTACGAGCAACGGTGCCACGGCAATGTTGAGAATCTTGAGCCGTGTATTCAAGCGATTGATGTCCACATCCAGCCCGCGCTGGGTTTCGCGCAGCTGCTTGCGCACGCGCGCCTTCTCCGCGACGAAGCGCTTCAATTCCGCTTCCTGCTCGGGCGACAGCGCGAGCGAGGATTGATCATTGCGCTTGCTCTGCAGTTCGGCGAGCTTGACTTCCGTCTGCTGAAGTTCGGCCTGCAGCTCCAGTGCCTTGCCGCGCAGGCGATCGTCCGCCTGACGCCTGAGCGCTTCGACACGCTCAAACGGCCGCGAGAACGTCGCGCGCCCTCGAACGCTGATCAGGGCGCTCGAGCCGCTCAAGTTGTCGAGAATATTGGCCACGAGATCGCCGTTGTTGGCAAAGGCCTGCGCGACGCGCTGACCTAACAGCTCGCGCACTTGTACCCACATGTAATCCATCAACAGATCCGTATCGGCGATGATGACGATGTTGGCGGGCACGATGGATTTGGCCAGATGGGCGACCGGCGGACCGACTGCGGGCTTTTGATCCGGCGGCGCGCCCTGCGGAAATGCGGATTGCAGGGGGCCGGAAACACGCGCCGCCAGCGCGTAGCGAATACCGGTGGGCTTGAACCCGTCGCGCAAGGTGGCGGGGTCGGTGAGCGCTGTGAATCGCGATGCCGGAATCGGCGCAGCGCTGGTCGAAGATTGCAGCAGAGGTTCGAAGTGGGTCTTGGCGCCGGCACGCGCGGTGAGAAAGCCGGCCGTCGCGAGATTGATCTTTTCGAGCGACGCTGAGACGACGTCTTTGTGATTCATCTCGCCCCGAGTCAATCCCAGGATGCCGATGTGGCGTACGGGCGGCGCCTGCATACTGGTGCGGACTTCCAGTCCGCGCTCCAAGTCGCCGATGATCTTGGTGGCGTCATAGTCGACGCCCCAGGCCTCGAGCAGCGGCTTAAGATCGGAAGAGTGATCGGCCATCGCGCCACCCAGAGGGTTCGACGGATCTTGGCCGGCGGTGTCCGCGCCTGAATTCGGATCGACGAACAGCAATATTCTGCCGCCGCGCATCACGAACTGATCGATGGCGTACAAGGTCTTTGGCTGCAATCGCTTCGGATGCACCAGCATCAGTACGTCGACGTCCTTGTCGATGTGATCGACATCGGCGGTCAGGGTGCGCAGTGTGAACAGATCCTGCAGTTGCGTGACAATCGGCCACGTCTCGCCCATCTGGCCCGTCATGGGGTTGAACTGTCCTTGAAGCGGCAAGCTGCTCATCAGACCGACGACCGGCTTTTTCTGCGTGCCCAGATCGTTGATGAGTTTCGCGACGTCGTATTCCAGGAACTCCTCGCGGTCCGCCTGGAAGCTGGGAATTGCCGTGCGGCCGTCGGTGGAATTGGTGCCGGCCAATCCGAAGTACAGCGCATCGCCGCCGCCGGCCTGCAGCGATTGCAGGCCGAATTCGCCCGCGCGGTCCTCCTCGTCGGAGAAGGGCTGCGGATCGACGATGCGCAGGTGAATTTTCCCGCCGGATCGAGCGGCAAGCTCCTCCAGGAATTCGCGCACCCGGGTGGCATAGGGCAGCATCAGCGGCGCCTGCTTGGCGGCGGCCTCACGCGAGAAATAAAAGTACAGATTGATCGGCTCCTTGAGGTCGGTCAGCACCTGCTGCGTGCCGGGACTCAAGGTGTAGAGCCGATTCTGCGTCAGGTCGAGGCGCAGGCCGCGCAGCCCCACATTCGACAGCATGACCACGCCCAAAAACAACACGGCGAGCGCGATCAGCCCGCCGACCCCAAAACCCGTTCTTCGCCAGCGACTGCCGTTCACTTATTCTGCCTTTTTCATTTCGAGTACCAAGGCCGTCGCGGCCAACCAGAAAGCGATCAAGGCGCCGAAATACACGATGTCCCGCAAATCGATGACGCCCTTGGAAATCGCTTCGAAGTGAGTGAAGAAACTTAAAGAGGCGATCGCATCCACGAGGGCCTGCGGCAAAACGCCGCGCACGAAATCGAGCACCAGAGGAAACCCGGCCAACAGGAATACGAAGCCGACCAGCGCCGCGGTGATGAAGGCGATCACTTGGTTGCGGGTGGCGGCCGAAAGGCACATTCCGATTGACAGAAAGCCGCCCGCCATCAAAAAACTACCCACATAGGCTGCGACGATGGCGCCGTTATCCGGCGAGCCGAGGTAGTTCACCGTGATCCAGACCGGGAAGGTGAGCAGCAAGGCGATTCCGGCAAAACACCACGCCGCCAGAAACTTGCCCACCACCGCCTGCCAGAGCGTGAGGGGTAGAGTCATGAGCAATTCAATGCTGCCGCTGTTGCGCTCCTCGGCCCACAGGCGCATCGAAATGGCCGGAATCAGCACTAGGTACAGCCAGGGATGCCAGCGAAAGAATGGCTGCAAGTCCGCTTGCCCGCGCTCGAAGAAACCTCCCACTTGGAAGGTGAAAACCGCCGCCATCCCCAAAAAAATGACGATGAACACGTACGCTAAGGGAGTGGCGAAATAGCTGCGCAGTTCGCGCCGGAATACCACGAGTACCTGGTTCACGTGCGGCCTCCCAGCGCTTCTTCGGCGACGCCGATGCCGGGCGGCTGCGTGAGGGAGCGAAATACTTCATCCAGACGCCCCGATTCTAGGTGCAGCTCGGGCACGTCCCAGTTGTTCTTGACGATTATCGCGCTGACCGCCGCCAAGGTGTTGGCGCCGGGTTTCGGCACCGCCGTCAGCCGCAGCTCACGCGCATCGGATTCCACTTGGGCGACTTCCGGCAGCAGGGCGATTTCGCGCCGTGCCGCGTCGAGTTGCTCGGGCTTCTCGAAACGCAGGCTGACGGCGTTGTGGTAGCGCGAGCGAGATTCCAGCGCACTCGGGGATTCGTCAGCGACGATGCGGCCGTTGGCGATGATGATGGCGCGGGTGCACACCTCGTGTACTTCCTCCAAGATGTGTGTGGACACGATGACCAGCTTGTCCTTGCTCAGTTCATTGATCAGACGCCGCACTTCGTGCTTTTGATTCGGATCGAGGCCGTCGGTGGGTTCGTCCAGGATCAGCACCTGCGGGTCGTGGATGAGCGCCTGCGCCAGCCCGACGCGGCGCCGAAAGCCCTTGGACAGAGTCTCGATGACCTGTTCGAGCACCGGTGCCAATCCCAGCCGGTCGACGACGACCGCACGCCGTTCGCGCCGCTTGCCGCCCTTGAGGCCGCGCACGTCGGCGACGAAATCCAGAAACTCACTGACGGTCATTTCGCCGTAGCTCGGAGCGCCCTCCGGCAGATAGCCCATGCAGGAT
>JBDUEQ010000141.1:0-8419 GCA_040002315.1 Gammaproteobacteria bacterium | reverse complement strand
GACGGCATTCATTGGAAGACGGTGCGGGAAACCGCGGCGCTGGTGCGCTATGTCACCGAACACAGCCCGAACAGTCAAGGGAATTTCAATTTCACCGCCACGGCCATGCTCAAACCCCTGGGACCCTACTATCCGGGTACATACCACACGGGGGCAGGTCACCAGTTTTCCATCGGATTCGAGTCTGCCAACGTGGTGCAGGCAGTGTTGGCACGCACCCATGGCAATTTTGATGAATCCGTCACCGAGCTCACACGGGCGTTGACCGTGCATGCGAAGATTGCCGAGGGGGTCGGTGATAAGATCGCCGCCGCAAGCGGTTGGACATTTGCGGGCGTGGATCCGACTCCTGCGCCGCTCGGGGATGTCTCCATCGGCGCCGCCATTGAGGCCTACACGGGCGCAAAGTTTGGTTCGAGCGGCACGCTTACCGCGGCGTTGGTCATCACCACGGCAGTTAAGGCAGTGCCGGTGCGACAGATCGGCTACTCGGGCTTGATGGTGCCGGTGATGGAGGACAAGCTTTTGGCGCAGCGTTGGGCCGAGGGCACCATCAGTACCGATACATTGCTCGCCTATTCGGCGGTGTGCGGAACGGGTTTGGACACGATTCCCTATCCAGGTGACATCAGCGAGGCGCAGCTGGCGCGCATCTTCGGGGATATGGCGTCGCTGGCATTCAAATGGCATAAACCTCTCTCTGCACGGTTGTTGCCCGTGAAGGGAAAAAAGGCGGGGGAGATGACCGAGTTCTCCAGTCAGTACCTGTTCAATACGCAGCTTCATGCGTTGCCTTAATGCGTTGATCTTGCTGGCGCTGCTCGGGGGCGCGCAGGCCTACGCGGATGGCTTTACCATCAAACAAGTCCTGAGTGCGCCATTCGCGTCAGGGATCGTAGCAGCACCGACTGGAGGCGATTTTGCCTGGGTTAGTAATGTGACCGGGCACCGCAATGTGTGGCTAGCATCGACCGGCCCCGGCAACGCCGGGTTGACGTCTCGAGCGCTGACCCGGTATGCGGCCGACGACGGGCTCGACGTCACGGAGCTGGCGTTCATCCCGCACCACGGCCGATTGCTCTATGTGCTGGGCGGGGATGCGGAATATCCCGACAAGCCGGCGCCGAATCCCGCGCAACTGAGCGGCGGCGTGGAGCAGGAAATCTATATGGTAGGCTTGCGCGGTGCTGCGCCGCTCAAGCTCGCCACGGGACATGCGCCGGTGGCCTCGCCCAGCGGCGATCGCGTGCTCTACCTGCATCATGGAGAGGTATTTACCGTCGAGCCGCGCAAGGGTGCGAGACCGGAACAACTCTTCAAGATGCGTGGCGCTGCGGGCTCGCTGCGATTCTCACCTGACGGTCGCAAGCTGGCCTTCGTCTGCAATCGCGGCGACCATAGTTTCGTGGGTGTGTATAGCTTCGCGGAAAAGTCGCTCAGCTGGATTGACGCGAGCTTGTCGCTGGACCTAGAGCCCCGCTGGTCGCCCGATGGCACACGCATCGCATTCGTGCGCACACCCTCAACCCACGACGAGGTGGGCCTAATTCCGCACCGCATGGGCTCGCCGTGGTCTATTCGTGTCGCAACGCTCGCTAGCTCGAGCGTCACCGAAGTGTACCGGGCGCCGCAAGGTGCCGGCAGCGTGTTCCACCCACTGAGCTCCGACGCACAACTCATGTGGAGCGGCGAGAGTCTGGTATTTCCCGCCGAGAATGACGGTTGGCTGCACTTGTACTCGGTGCCGGTCAGCGGGGGTGAGGCTCATCTGCTGACCCCCGGCCCATTCGAGATCGAGTACGCGTCCGCGAACGCTGCGGGCACCCACATTGTCTATGCAAGCAACGAGGCAGACATGGACCGACGCCACCTGTGGCAACTGCGGCTGCCCGGCGGCAACCCTGAGCAGTTGAGTAGTGGCTCGGGAATCGAGACTCAGCCCGTCGTGTTGGGCGACGGCTCGGCGGTTGCGTTCTTGCGCTCGGATGCGCGTATTCCAGCGCATGCCGCATTGCTCGCGCAGGGTAGGGCGCCGATCGATTTTATGGCCGAAGGTATTCCTGCGGATTTTCCCTCTGCCGAGCTGGTTACTCCAACATCGGTGTTGCTGCCGGAGCGGGCGGGCATAGCTGCACACGCGCAGCTATTCCTGCCGCCACTCGGTCCCTCCAACGTGCGCCACCCGGTGGCCGTATTCATGCACGGCGGTCCCGTCCGTCAAATGCTGGTGGGCTGGCACTACATGGACTATTACAGTAACGCCTACGCGCTGAACCAGTATCTAGCCAGCCGTGGTTACGTTGTGCTTGCGCTCAATTACCGCGCAGGCATCGGCTACGGACTTAACTTTCGCGAGGCCGACGCCATAGGCGCCGCCGGCGCCAGCGAATACAACGACCTGCTGGCTGCCGCCGCATTGCTGCGCGCGCGCCCCGACGTCGATTCGGTGCGTATCGGTCTATGGGGCGGCAGCTACGGCGGCTACATGACGGCCCTCGGGCTGGCACGCAACTCAGATCTGTTTGCCGCCGGGGTGGATCTGCATGGTGTGCACGATTGGCATCACTGGACCTTGGCGGAACGCGACAACCTGCCTCTCTACGGACTCGACACGCCACCCGCGCTGCTGGCGGCAGCGCTTGCCGCATCACCCATCAGCTCCGTTGCCGGCTGGCGCTCACCTGTGCTTTTGATCCACGGCGATGACGACCACAACGTCGCATTCTCGGAATCGGTACGGCTTGCAGAGGCCCTGCGGGTCCAAGGAGTCGACTACTCGGAACTCGTATTCCCGGATGAAATCCACGGATTCCTGCGATATGCGAGCTGGCTGCAAGCCTATACGGCCACGGCGGCATTCCTCGACAGCAAGCTCGTGTCTAGGAATTAGGCGGCGGCACCCCAGGCTTGATATCGACGTTGTGAAACGAAGCGACCATCCATGCTCCGTTTTCCTTCACCAATATTTCTTGCAGTCGCGTACGAATGATCCCGTCCGCTTCTGTCCGAAGTCCCGGTGGAGGCGCTCTGTGAGTGATTAATTCGGCGTCGATGTCCACGATGGCCACGTCCGGTCGAAGGAAATGACTTCTGCGAATGGGTAGAGTGACGGAACTGCCCTTGTACACGGTGGAAAAAATCTTGGCATGCTGGGCTTCAAATGGCTCCCGTCCGTAACTCAACGCGCCGAAGATATTTACAAAACACCCATCGGACATGAATGCCTCGGAAAACGCATTTGCATCTCCGCGGTTCCATGCCTGGCGTTGGGACTCGACAATCGCTTCGATCGCAGCTTTATCGGTCAGTGTGCCGAAGGTGGTCATTTGAACTCCGAAAACGTCAACAGATCCGAGCTATCGCGCTGGCAGCCTAATCCTGATCTGCCGCCAGGTAAATGGACCTTATGCGCGATATTCCCAAAGTGGGTAGAATCCTAAGCGCTTCGGCCCAGAGTTCGATACTTGCCGGTACGGTGTTCTATCTGCCACTTGATGCTGGCGGCATTGAGCAGCTTTTTTGCGCGGCTAGAGTCCAGCTTCTGAGTCCACGTCGGCGAAAGAAAGTAGTTCATTTCTCCGATGAGTTCGCCGGCCTCGACGGGATCCAGGGTTTTGTGGCTCATGGTCCAGCCCTCAAACGACCGCTCGGGAATGGATTCCCGCGTGATCACGGTCAAAAGATGGTGTCTCCGATCCCGATGGATGGTCTCAAAGACCGACTCAACCATTCCTAGTTCGCCTTCCAGAACCTGCACGAAGGAACCGCCGATATACAGCAGCATGCCCGTGACTTCATGTGCAGCGTTGGCGACTCGCGCGTGCTTCAACAGGTCGGGAATCTCGTACTCGTGAAAGCCTTCGGTCGCATGGCTAGCATAGATCACGCTAATCAGTGACTTCATCTCATACCCCTTTACTACTTATCGGCGGCAGAATAGGAGGCATCCGCGCGGCGTTCGAGTGAAATGGGGCAATTTTGAGACTCACGTCTCAGCTCCTCGAGCTGTAAAATCAATTGACAGATCGAAAAGTTCCTCTATTCTTCGCGACGGGCCATCCGCTCCCAACGGCGGACGCTCATCTGTAAGGATGGGAGAATTTTGATGACATATGTATCGCTTCCGGACATCCGTCCGGCTGATGCTCGATTCTCATCGGGCCCGACCAAGAAACGTCCTGGCTGGAGTTTGCAAGCGCTCGATGGCGCATTGCTCGGTCGTTCGCATCGCTCGAAGCCCGGAAAAGCCAAACTCAAAGAGGTCATTGATCGCACTCGGACGCTGCTAGGCGTGCCCACCGAATTTAAGATCGCGATCGTACCGGCATCCGACACGGGCGCGATGGAAATGGCGATGTGGTCCATGCTGGGCGCCCGCGCGGTCGACGTCTTTGCCTGGGAAAGCTTCGGCGAAGAGTGGGTCTTCGATGCGGTCGACCAATTGAAAATCGATGACTGTCGAATTCACGTCGGGCGCCCTTATGGAGTTCTGCCGGACCTATCCCGGGCTCGTCGCGAGGCCGACATTGTTTTCACGCAGAACGGCACGACCTCGGGCGCCAAGATTCCGAATTTCGACTGGATTCCTGTGGATCGCGAAGGCATCACTTTCAACGATGCGACCAGCGCGGTCTTTGCTCAGCCTATTGAGTGGTCCAAATGTGATGTGGTGACCTTCTCCTGGCAGAAAGTGCTGGGCGGGGAGGCGGCTCACGGCATGTTGATTCTGTCCCCGCGTGCAGTCGCCCGATTGGAGAGCTATGTCCCCTCTTGGCCGCTGCCCAAGATTTTTCGGATGACCAAGAAAGGCAAGCTAGATCAAGAACTGTTCGAAGGTGCAACCATCAACACGCCCTCCTTGCTAGCCGCAGAAGACTATCTGGATGCGCTGAGATGGGCGGAGCGCATTGGTGGTCTGGCGGCGCTGCAACAGCGCGCGAATGCCAATGCCGGCGTGCTCGCCGAATGGGTGGCGCGCACGCCTTGGGTGGATTTCCTGGTGTCGGGCGCGGCCAATCGCAGCAACACCAGCGTCTGCCTCAAGGTCGTTGATACCCGCGTGACCTTACTAGCGGACGCCGCTCAGGCGGAATTCGCCAAGAACTTGGCCGCATTGCTGGAGAAAGAAGGCGTTGCGCTCGACGCCGCTTCCTATCGGTCTGCGCCGCCCGGCTTGCGCATTTGGTGCGGCGCCACCATCGAAAGTAGCGACCTGTGCGTGCTCACGCCCTGGCTCGACTGGGCGTTCGGAGAGTGTCTCCTAAAGCTCAGCGTTTCTCGATAAGGACTCACCGTGCCTAAAGTTCTGATTGCCGATGATCTAAGCCCGAGGGCTCTCGATATTTTCCGCAGTCGGGGCGTGGAGGTGGACGTGCGCGTGGGTCTTAAGAAACCCGAACTGCTCAAGATCATTGCCGACTATGATGCCTTGGCGGTGCGTTCGGCGACCAAGGCGGACAGGGAGGTGATTGCGGCCGCGACCAAACTTAAGGTCATCGGCCGCGCCGGAATTGGCGTCGACAACATCGACGTGGCATCCGCCACCGCTCGCGGCATCGTGGTGATGAACACACCGTTTGGCAACTCAATTACAACCGCCGAGCACGCGATTGCGCTGTTGTTCGCGGCGGCCCGCCAAATCGCGGCGGCCGATGTCTCCACTCAGGCGGGGAAATGGGAGAAGAACCGCTTTATGGGAGTTGAGCTCTATGCCAAGACGTTAGGATTGATCGGCTGCGGAAACATCGGCGCCCTCGTTGCGGAGCGTGCACTGGCGCTCAAGATGAAGGTGATTGCTTACGATCCCTTCCTATCGTCCGAGCGCGCGGTAAAGCTTGGGGTCGAGAAAGTCGATTTGGATGACTTGCTGGCGCGTGCAGATGCGATTTCGCTGCACACGCCATTGACCGACAAGACCAAGAACATTCTGTCGGCTGAAGCGCTGGCGAAGACCAAGCCGGGGGTCATCATCGTGAATGCGGCGCGTGGCGGGCTGGTCGATGAAGGCGCTTTACGCGCGGCCCTTGAAACGGGGCATGTGTCCGCTGCCGGCTTTGACGTATTCATCACCGAACCGGCGAAGGAGAGTGTGCTGTTCGGCGCACCAAATTTCGTGGCCACGCCGCACTTGGGTGCCAGCACCAACGAAGCGCAGGAAAACGTGGCACTGCAAGTGGCTGAACAAATATCAGACTATTTGTTGACCGGGGCCGTCACCAATGCGCTCAACATGGCCTCCATCAGCGCTGAGGAGGCTTCACGGCTCAAGCCCTTTATCGGGCTCATCGACAAGCTCGGCAGTTTTGCGGGTCAAATTGCCGACGACGGCATAGAGGCGGTCGAGATCGAGTACGAAGGCGAAGTGGCGCTGCTCAATACGCAGCCCTTGACCGCGATTGCGTTGGCGGCGTTGATGAGGCCCTTGATGCCCGATGTGAATATGGTGTCCGCGCCTTTGGTCCTTCGGCAAAAGGGCGCGGTCCTGACCGAATCGAGGCGTGCGACGTCGCCGATTTATGGCTCTTTGATTCGAATCAAGGTGCTGACCGGTGGACGCTGGCGCATTTTGGCGGGTGTGGTCAACGCGGGAACCGCGAAGATAGTCGAGGTCAAAGGCATGGCGCTCGAAGCAGACTTCCATCCGGTGATGCTGCTCATTAACAATATAGACCGGCCCGGCTTTATCGGGGCCCTCGGTACTATGCTGGGTGAGGAGAACATCAATATCGCCACTTTCCATTTGGGGCGCCAAGCCGCTGAGCAAGACGCCATAGCCATTGTCGGGGTCGACCAAATTGTGTCGGAGGCCATTCAACAGAAGTTGCGTGCGTTGCCTCACGTGCGGTACGTGAAGGTGCTGCAATTCTGATCTCTCAGGGAGTGCCGGTGAGCATTGCTGATCCGCGTGCGGCAGAGCCCCTCGATTGGTCCTTGAAAGGCACGCCGCCTGAATTTGAGGGAATATTGGCCCCTGCGGTGGGCCTAATGGCACGGTCGCTCTTCGATGATGGTCTTTTTTTTCCGGTCGCTGTTTTGAAAGAGGCGACCCTGCAAAATAACAGTCGCTGGATGAGGCGCTTCGTCGAATTAAGTGGAGTCAAACTCGCGCCGCACGGTAAGACCACCATGGCGCCGGCACTATTCGAGCGGCAATTGGCGGACGGTGCCTGGGGATTCACGGCGGCCACCATCCAGCATGTCCGCGCTTATCGCCGCTTCGGCATCCAGCGAATCCTCATGGCCAATCAATTGGTGGGCGAGGCGGCTATTGGCTGGTTGGCAGATGAATTGGCGGCCGATCCGGACTTTGATTTCTACTGTCTAGTGGACTCCGAGGCGGGGGTGGAGGCCTTGCGCCGAGTCGCACAAATGAAAGGATTGGCGCGGCCCATCCAAGTATTGATCGAGGTGGGCTACCCGGGCGGCCGAGCCGGCGTACGCACGCTGCAAGCGGGCCTCAGCGTGGCGCGTGCGGTTCAACGCGCCATTCCCTACGTGCGGCTGGCGGGGGTTGAGACCTTTGAAGGCGTCTTCCAGATGATTTCGGACGGTGAATCACGTGCCCAGGCCATGCTGGATTTGGTTGCGGCGCTCACCGCCGCCGCCGATGCGCAAAGGTTGTTCGACCGCACCATCGTGCTTAGCGGCGGCGGGTCTGCTTTCTACGATATGGCTGCGCAAACGCTGAGCTCAATGCGCCTGTCGCAGGCGCATCAGGTCGTCATCCGCTCAGGCTGTTACCTGACGCACGATTCGGACATGTACCGCGTACTCTACGCTGCTCTCAAAGGACGCTGTCAGACACCTATTGAAATTGGCTTCGATCTGGAGCCCGCACTTGAGGTGTGGGCGCATGTTCAATCCATTCCCGAGCCCGGCCGCATGATCTGTGGGATGGGTAAGCGTGATGTCGGCAATGATGCGCACCCGCCGCGGCTCGTCAGTTGGGCTCGGCCCGGTGATCAGCGGCCAAGAGCGGTGCCGGACGGCTTTACCGTGAGCGCCCTCAATGATCAGCATGCCTTCGTGGATGGGCCGGTCGAGACCTTATTCCAGGTGGGCGATTTGGTGGGCTTCGGCATTTCACACCCGTGTACGACCTTCGACAAATGGCGCGCACTTCTGTTGGTGGATGAGTCGTGGATCGTACGCTCCGTCGTACGTACTTACTTCTGACCAAGCGGCCTTAGTTAAGTCCTCTAGGCGTCAGTCGCGCACTTCTTCCAGCAGCGTCGCCAGCTTTTTCAGCGACTGAGTTGCGCTGACTTCGTTGTCTTCGGGGCGAACGCCCGGAGGAATTCCTTCAAAAACCATGGTGATTTGGGTGCCTTCGCCTGTCGCCGTATCGATGCTGCCTTCGTTGTGACGTAACCGGTAAGCCCGCGGCGTTCTGGCCTACATCGGGAATTCGTGTATGTCG
>JBDUEQ010000140.1:0-39810 GCA_040002315.1 Gammaproteobacteria bacterium | reverse complement strand
GGCGATCCGTGTCGAGCGCTGCGAGGATCTCGACACCGCGCTGCGCGAGGTATTCGCAGCCCGCGTACCGACGCTATTGGAGGTCTGCGTCCTATCTATTACACGCAAGTCTTGATTCGCCAGTGGATCTTCACCTGCGGGTGAACACAAGCCCACCGCCACCCATGCATCGCGAGGCCGCATACTGCGCCTACTTGCAGCCCTTGGACACGTCGCGAGCCTTCAACATTGCCAATATGATAATGTAAACATGCACAGGTTTAGTCGACGAGGCCTGTTCAGTCGGGTTACGAGTCGTCGTGTCGTTCGAGCGCGAGTCATCGGTTCTCTCGGGGAATTAATATCGGTCGGTGTCCTGGGGGGGCTGTATGCGCGGCAAAATACTCACGACCCTGTTCGCAATGACGCTATTTCTGTCGTACGGCGATTTGGTCGGCGCGCAGGGCTCATCGACCAGTCACGCGGCGGAGCACATTGATGCGTGCGTGCTCTTGCTTCCGTCTGAGATATCAACGGTCGTTCACTTGCCTGTTGATACGGGAATTAGCCGCGACGCGGGCTCACAGCCTGATGGCACATACGATTCAACGTGCTTCTGGTTCGTCAAAACTAAAGAGGCGCCAACCGTGGATCCGCAGGCGCCTCTTGGGGGGCGAAGCTTCGTGATTCTCCATGTGATCCGATGGCCTGCCGGAAGCGGCTTAGCGCATGTGTTCCTCGATGCATTTTACCAGGCGTCGCTTCATGATGAGATTCCGGGGAAGCCGAGTCCAAGAGCCCTTGGCGATGATGCACTGTGGTGGGGAGACGGCCTTGCGGTCACCCGCGGCGATGTCGGATTCGGCATCTCCGTCTTCCCATCAGCTTCACCTCACGCCCGCCCTGGCATTCGGGAAGAGCAACTCACCCGCAACATCTTGAAGAAATTGGATGAGCGCGCTGCAAGCGTGCATCGATCGGGAGAGCGATAGTTCAAATGCGAGTAATAACGCCCTCACGGCAAGCTTAGCCGACACGCGAAAGCTTTACTTACGAGCTGATCGGCAAGCTCAAAAAGACGGAGTTTTAACCCCGGCAGCATGTGTGATAGCGTGCCAATAGGATCCCCCTTACCACGAGCAGCGTTCACTTCGCGGGTGCTGCTCGATGGATTTCAGCATGGTCCGTCTGCACGGAAATCGACATCTGCTAGGTTGTTGTTACCACACGGAGCACTCGTAATATGCGTGGTCTAAGCTTGGCGACAGTCGTGATGATTATCGAAACCATTTCTTGCGCCCCCGGGCATGCTTCGGAAAGTCTCCCCAAAACGATGAGCGCGCAACTGCCCTATCCTGCGGCAGTTTCGCTGATGCAGGATCGAATGGGTTTGACCTATCGGCAGAGCCCTTCCGGTCTTCCCCTGTATCTCTACGGCGCGGATTCACCTGGCAAGTCAGCGTGCAACAGTACGTGCGAAATGCAATGGATTCCACTGTTGGTGTCGGCGGGCGAGAAATCGCTGGGCGAATGGACGATATTCGTGCGCAAGGACGGTCGACGGCAATGGGCTTTCAAGCAGCGTCCTGTTTATACGCATATTCACGACTCACCCGATATGCCAACCGGTGACGGCGTCGACGGCGTTTGGCATTTGATGCCGCATTTTCAACCCTGATCCGCTCTTAACATTGGCATCGAAGTGGACCAGACCTTGCCGGTCCCACGCTCGGATAGCCAGAGCGTATCGCCGGCTGGCTCCACTCCCGTCGGCATAATCACCTCAGTCTTAAACACGGTAACCTGTGCGGTATCGCCTGTGATGGTCAGGGCATCCACTCTACCTGCTCCGTTCTGCGCCGCGAATGTTTGCCGTTTGCCGCTCGCATACCGTCCGGCGTCTTGACCGGCGGGTCCATGGGAATGCGGTAAAGCTTGATGAAGACCACATTGTTCACGTAAAGCATGCCCGCACGCGTTCACTTTCTTGACACATGTGTACAGACGGCCGTACGTTGTTCGTACCAGTCTCTGCGAGGCGAGATTCATTGTGCCGTCGACTGACCCCTTGCTTGAGCCTTTTCAACTCAAACATCTGAAACTTCGTAACCGGATCATGACGACCTCGCATGAACCGGCATACGCCGAGGACGGGATGCCAAAGGCGCGCTACCGCGCATATCACGTCGAGCGCGCCAAGGCGGGCATCGCGCTGACGATGACGGCAGGGTCGGCCGCGGTCGCCCAAGATAGTCCGCCGGTGTTCAACAACATTCTCGCCTACAAGGACGAGGTGGTGCCGTGGCTGCGGCAGCTCGCCGATGAGTGTCATGAACATGGCGCCGCCGTGATGATCCAGTTGACCCACCTCGGCCGTCGCACCCGCTGGGACAAGGGAGACTGGCTTCCAGCCGTGTCTCCATCGCACAACCGCGAGCCCGCACATCGAGCCTATCCAAAACAGGTAGAGGACTGGGATATCGCGCGCATCATCCGCAACTATGCCGATGCGGCGGAGCGGGTGGCGGCGGCGGGACTCGATGGGCTGGAAGTTGAGGCCTATGGCCATCTGATCGACCAGTTCTGGTCGCCGCTGACCAACACGCTGACCGATCCCTATGGTGGCTCCCTCAATAATCGATTGAGGTTCTGCTTCGATCTGCTGCGCGCGATCCGCGAGCGGGTCGGCCCCCAGTTCCTGGTCGGTATCCGCTATACCGCAGATGAGCTCATCGAGGGCGGACTCACCAAGACCGACGGACTCGAGATCTCACGGCGACTCAAGGACAGCGGACTGGTGGATTTTCTCAATGTCATCCGCGGACACCTCGAGACCGATGCCGGACTGACGGACATCATCCCCATACAGGGCATGCGCAGCGCGCCACACCTCGATTTCGCCGGCGAGATCCGCCAAGCCACGCTTTTTCCGACCTTTCATGCGGCCCGCATCCAAGATGTCGCGACGGCTCGGTACGCAATCGAGTCCGGCAAGGTCGACATGATCGGCATGACACGAGCCCACATGACCGATCCGCACATCGTGCGCAAGATCATCGAGAAGCGCGAACAGGACATCCGTCCCTGCGTCGGCGCGAATTACTGCCTCGACCGGATCTACCAGGGAGGAGCCGCTTACTGCATTCACAACGCAGCCACGGGGCGCGAACTGACGATGCCGCAGACGATCGCCCGCGCCCCGCACAAGCGTCGCGTGGTGATCATCGGTGCCGGCCCTGCCGGACTCGAGGCGGCCCGCGTCGCCGGCGAACGGGGCCACGAAGTGGTGGTGTTCGAGGCGCTGAACGACCCCGGCGGCCAGATACGACTCACCGCCCGCAGTCCGAGACGCAAGGAGATGATCGGCATCATCGACTGGCGCATTGCGCAGTGCGAGCGGCTTGGGGTCCGATTTCACTTCAACACCTACGCCGACACCGAGAATATCCTCCCTCAGAAACCCGACGTCGTCATCGTCGCCACGGGGGGCGTGCCTCGAACCGAGGTGCTGAAGAGCGGCAACGAGCTGGTAATCTCCGCCTGGGACATCCTGTCTGGCGAGGTCAAGCCCGGCAGGAACGTGCTGATCTTCGATGAAGCCGGGGATCACGCGGCGCTGCAGGCGGCAGAAGTCATCGCGCTCGCTGGTGGCGAGGTGGAAATCATGACCCGCGACCGCACCTTCTCTCCGGAAGTCATGGGCATGAATCTGGTCCCCTACATGCGCGCACTGCAGAAGCTCAAGACCCGCTTCACGGTGACGTACTTCCTCGAATCCGTACGCCGTGAGAGCGACTCTCTGATCGCCGTGATCGGCAGCGACTACGGTGGCATCCGCAACGAGCAGAGCCACGACCAGGTCATCATCAATAACGGCACGCTGCCATTCGACGAGTTGTATTTCGAGCTCAGGTCCCGGTCGAGCAACCGCGGCGAGGTTGATTACGCACGACTCATCGAGGGTACCCCGCAGCCGGCCGGGGCTTCGCACCAGTTCCAGCTGTTCCGCATCGGGGATGCCGTAGCGGCGCGCAATACCCATGCCGCGATTTACGACGCGCTGCGCCTGGTCAAGGACCTCTGATCGAGCAGGCCGCGGCCGCCTGCACGCCAAAAGCTTCGGCACCCACCCGTGAGCGAGGTCCTGCTGTTTGCAGTAATGCGGCGGCGGCCATAAAGTTGCGCGCGCCGTCCGGCGACTGAAAGCAGGACGACGAGGCACGTCGCGAGCCTCCCCTGCTTGTCGCGGTTTTGCTGCAGTAAGGAGCTTTTCATGCTGGTGGTCGACGCGGAGCGGATATTCAGCGTGGTGCGTATGCCGGCACTGATCGAGGCACTTCGGGCGGCGTTTGCCCGCGGCTGCGACGCGCCGTTACGACAGATCATCACGGTGCCTGGAGGCGATCGGGAGCGCCTGTTGCTGTCCATGCCGGCGTTTGACGCGGATGGCAGTGGCGTCACGAAGTTGGTCACGATCTTTCCGGACAATGCCGGGCGAGAGATGCCGACTGTGCACGCCGCCATCGTGGTGTTTTCTGCCTTTGGTGCTCCCATTGCGTTGCTGGACGGCACCAGCCTCACACGGCTGCGTACCGCAGCCGCCTCCGCGCTCGCCTCCACCTACCTGTCGCGTGCTGACAGCTCGCGCCTGGTCATCGTGGGCACCGGTTCCCTCGCCCCCTACATGGCGCAGGCCCACTGCAGTGTGCGGCCGATCCAGCGCGTCGAGATCTGGGGAAGGAATGAGGAGCGTGCGCAGGCCACGACGCAGGCCGTCAAGCAGCTTCTCGATCGGAAGGTGGAAGTCATCGTGAGCACCTCCCTGCAGCGCTCCTTGCAGGAGGCGGATATCGTCTCCTGCGCCACTAACAGCACCACGCCGGTCCTGCCGGGCGACTGGGTCCAGTCCGGTACCTTCGTCGATCTGGTGGGAGCCTACTCCCACGACATGCGCGAGTCGGACGACGCGCTGGTGAGCCGGGCGCGCATCTTCGTCGACACCTTCGAGGGAGCCATGGCGGAGGCCGGAGACATACTCGACCCCATTGCCCGGGGCGTGATCACCCGCGACCGGGTGGAGGCGCAGCTGGCGGATCTGGTCAACGGTCGACATCCTGGGCGTCAATCGCCGGAGGATATCCTGCTGTTCAAATCCGTCGGCGCCGCGATCGAAGACCTGGCGGCCGCGCGCCTGGTGATCGACTCGATCAATGCCGGCCTGACCGATACCCGCTCCACCTGCCGATAGGCAACGCTGTCTTCACGACCACGTCGATATGCCACTGGGCGATGCCGCGATCTTAGCCAGGAATCAGTCGCGACGGCGCGCATCTGCTTTCCTAACATTCCCTTCAGTATGCTGATCGCGACATTATTCGCGCGGCACCGAAACCGCAGATCGTTTTGCGGATCGTAAGCCGGATCGTTTCCTGAAGCTGACCGCGTCAAACCGCGGCGTCGTCGCGGCACCACCGCAGCCATGGCCCCCGCGGGAGCCCGCGGGGGCACTTTCTCAGCGCCGTCCGTGCTTGTAGTATCGGCCGGCTCAATTCACACACTCACACGAGAAAACAAACGCATGCGCAATATTGCTGTCGGCACGATGGTGGGGATAATGATGACCGGAGCGTCGATGTGGGCGCCCGCGGTGCACGCCGCAGGCACCCGCCTCGTGGAGTTCGAGAAGATGACCTGGGTGGAAGTGAAGCATGCACTGGCTGCTGGACAGACCACTGCCCTCATCTACACCGGTGGCGTGGAACAGCGGGGCCCGCAGAATGCGAACGGCGGCCACAACCTGATCGCCTACGCCACGGTGAAGGCGATTGCCGAGAAGCTCGGCAACGCGATCTTCCTGCCGGTGCTGCCGTACACACCGAACGAGGCGAGCGCGGACCTGCCCGGCACCATCGGCATCACCGACGATCTGCTGAGGGCCATTCTCGAACGGTTGGCCGATCAGGCCATCGTCTCAGGCTTCAAGAACGTCGTCATCATGGGCGATCACGGCGGCGGCCAGCCCAAAGTGTACGAAGAAGTCGCCAAGAAAATGAACGATCAGAACGCGCCGAAAGGTATCCACGTGTACTACTGCGATCAGGTGTACAACGCGGCCAATGATGCGTTCGAGGCTTACATGGCCGAGAAGGGATTGCCCCCCGACTTGCACGGCGGTATCTCGGACACCTCCGAGATGCTGTATCTCGACAAGGACAACACCTGGGTGCGTAAGCCATTGCTGCAGACCGCGGTCGGCGATCTGGTTGTCAACGGCAAGCCGCAGCGGGGCGTCGACAGCCCGCACAACGGCATCATGGGCGACGCACGCCGCTCAAGCGTCGAACTGGGCAAGAAGTACATGGACATCAAGATCGAATACGCGGTCAGGCAGATTCGCACTCTCGTGGGCGGGAAGTAATTTCAGGTATCAGCGCTGCTGTTGCTTGGCGCGCGCTGCACGGTGCGCGGACAGCAACATCAGCGTGGCCGCGTAGCTCACGACCAGCACCACCAGCCAGCGCAGCCACAGCAGGGGCAGCGACTTGACCACAAAGGCTGCGACCAGCACACCCGGGATGCCACCCAGGGTCAGGCCAAGCGCGGATCGCAGACTGTAGCGCTTGGCCCGGATGAAACGCACACCCGCCGTCGGCATCAGAAAGGCGCAGGCGCCCATCATGATGGGGAAAGCTGCCAACGTACTCATTCCGAGTAGCGTGCACAAAACGAGGCAAGGCGCATAAAGGCCGATTCCCAGAGTGTTGAGCGCACCCAGCAGGAAATTGATGGCCACGGCCAGCACCAGACGTCCGCCGGATAAGCCGGTCGCGCTGCCGCCGCCCGGCATCAGGTTCAGGTTGGTTGCCAGCAGCAGCACCGCAGCGCTCAGCAGTGCTACCCCCATGCCAATCTGGATGGCCCGGCGCGGCAACCGGTTAACGACACCCACGCCCAAGAATCCACCCAGGACGGCTGAGGCGATCATGGAGACCAGTGTGGTCACCTCGACATTGACGGCGGCAATGTAGATCAGTGCTTCGGTGACGGTAGGTAGGGCGTAACCGACGTTGAGCGTGCCGGGGACCTGCTCATCCGGCGGTTGGCGCCGGAACTTGAAGGCCGCGGTGGTGGTGGCAAAGTTGCCGATGCCGAGCGCATCGAAGAAATTGAAGACGAAGCCAAGGACCAGGTCGAGAAGCCCCGGCCGATGCGCGCCGGCCCCGCGCGGCCGCCTTTCGATGAGCATCCATCGCACGATGTACCAGAGTGCGAGCGCAACGAGAGCGAACAGGAGAAAGCGGGTCTCGTTGAGCATGACGTCTCGGCGTGCGTTCGGCAGCAGCCATCTTAGCAGTGCGCCGGTGAGGGATCGCGCGGTGCGCTCACCTCGACTTGGCCGCAGCGCTGCGCATGTCAGCCCGGCATTCGAGCTGAGCAAGCAGTGCGGGACTGATCTCGATCGAATCATCCACCGGATCCGCATGGGCCGCACGCTGGCTAGGCACCGCGACGCCGAGGCTCGAAAGACGCTCGAGTTGGGCTGACAGCCGCGGGGCAAAGTCCGGGTCGAGGGGCGCCAGTGCCACCACCGTCAGCCCTGAATTCGGAGAATTCTCGCCTTCATTGAACGCAGGCGCATCGATCGACCAGCTGGCGGCCGAGAGTCCCGCCGCCAGGACCTCCACCAGTAGGGCAATATTCGCGCCCTTGTAGCCGCCGAACGGTAGGAGCGCGCCCTGCACGGCCGACTCGGCATCAGTGGTCGGCTGTCCCGATGCATCGATTGCCCAACCCTCCGGAATAGAGCGCCGCTCGCGTGCGGCCTGCGCAATGTTGACGAAGGCCGTCGCGCTGGCCGCCTGATCGATGACGAGAGGCTTATGCCCGGCGCCCAAGGGCGCGCCGAATGCCAGTGGATTGGTGCAGTAGACTCGTGGACCGCCCACAGCGGCCGCCATCAACGGCGGACCGTTGGCCACCGCGAGGCCGACGAAGTTTTGGGCCGCCAGGCGCCGCACGTAGTACCCGAGTTCACCCGCCGTATAGCTGTTTCGTTGCGTGAACAAGGCCGTTCCCGACGCGCGTGCCCGCTGGCAAAGGTCATCGAACGCCCGGTCGAAGCCAAGCTGTGCAATGCCTCGCCGGGCATCGGCGCGAATGACGGTCGGCAACGGGTAAGCGATGAGAGGTTCTGCGTGCCCGTCGATTCGCCCCTGTCGCAAGGCATCCAGATAATCCATCAGGTGCGGAAAGCCCATTCCCTTCGGGCCAAACCGGGCAGCCGACAGGGTCGCCTGCACCAGCGACTCGGCGCTCGCCGCATTGGCACCCGCCCTCAAGCAGGCGGCAGTTGCGAGCTCACTTGCCGTGCTTAAGGGGATGACAGCTGGTAGATTTGATCCGTTCATGGTCTTCCTCACGGTTGCACCCGTCACACTGCGTTCTCGGCCGAACATCGCGACTCGCCGAGTTTTGGTACGGCTCGGCGTTGCCGGCCGACTATAATTCTCGCCTCATTGCACAGGAGGATAGCCGATGGTCCGCTCGCGTCGCGAGCCCCCTGGCTCAGGCAAGACGGCAGCCCGCGCACCGCGCGCGCGCCGCAACGCGGACGTGGCCCTGTCCATACCGCGCCGTTTTCTGCCGTCGCTGACGGCGTTGTCCGCCTTTGAGTCGGCCGCGCGTACCGGCAGTGTCACCGAAGCGGCACGCGAACTGAGCTTGACGCAGGGGGCGATCAGCCGGCAGATCAGCGCACTCGAGGAGCAGCTCGAAGTCCGTCTCTTCTACCGCGAGCGTCAGAAAATCCGCCTCACACCGGCGGGCCATGCCTACGTGCGTGAGATCCGCGAGGGCCTCAAGCGCATCGGCAGCGCCTCAATGAGTCTGCGTGCCAATCCGGCGGGCGGCTCACTCAGCGTCGCAGTTCCACCGGCATTCGCCGCCAAGTGGCTGGTGCCGCGGCTGCCGAAGTTCCTGCGCGCGCATGCCGACGTGACGCTCAACCTGCTGACGCGCGAGACCCGCGTTGCCTTCCAGTCGGAGCCCGTGGATGCCGTCATCCAACTCGGTGAAGATGATTGGCCAGATGTCGAACGGCTCGACCTGCGCCCGCACGAAGTGCTGCCCGTCTGTAACAGGGCGCTTAAGGATCGGTATGGATTCCGGCAGCCAGCGGATCTGCGGGACGCCCCGCTCCTTCATCTCACTCGCTGGCCGGATGGCTGGGAACAGTGGCTGCGGCACAATGGCGCGCCGGCTGAGCAGGTCCACGGCATGCTCTTTGACCAGCTCATCACACTGGCGGCTGCGGCCAGCGCGGGGATCGGCCTGGCGCTGCTGCCCCCGCTGCTGTTCGCCGACGAGCTGAAACGCGGCGAACTGGTTCCAGCGCTGCCTCTGCCGCTCATCTCGACGCTGCGCTACCGGCTGGTGTGGCCGAAGGATCGCAACGACTATCCGCCCCTGCTTGCCTTCAAATCCTGGCTGACCGAGCAGTCCGGATCCTGAACCGACTGCATTCCGCGTAGGAATGAGGTGTTGTTAAATCATCGGCCTGCGGTCAAATCCTTTGGCTAGCATGCCTATTCACCATGCAAGGAGATTCGCGCAGTCACGGCCTGTGGGAGCACTCGGCTCCGCCGGCGCCCGTCGCCGCATCACTCACTGAGTCACTGAATACCGATGTAGCCATCATTGGCGCGGGATTCACCGGGCTTTCTGCGGCGCTGCACCTGCGCGAAATGGGCGCAAACGTCACCGTGCTGGAGGCGGCCGAGATCGGCTTCGGCGGTTCGGGCCGCAATGTCGGCCTGGTGAATGCCGGCCTTTGGGTACAGCCCCAGGAGGTCACGCGCATTCTCGGGCCGCGGTTCGGCCCGCGCCTGGTCGCGCAACTCGGTGATGCCCCGCGTCTGGTTTTTGAACTGATCGAGCGTCACCGCATCGCCTGCGAGGCGGTGCATAACGGTACCCTGCACTGCGCGGTGGGCGAGGCGGGATTTCGTGAAATTGAGGAACGCGCGCGGCAGTGGCAAGACCTGGGTGCACCCGTGGAGCTGCTGGATGCGGCGGCGACCGCGGCCAAGGTCGGGTCGCTAGCCTACCAGGGCGCCCTGCTCGACCGACGCGCCGGCACTATTCAGCCCCTAGCTTACGTCCGCGGCCTCGCTGCCGCCGCCCTGGCCGCGGGGGCACGCCTCTTCACAGCGAGCCCGGTCCTGAGCGTCGACGATGAATCGACGCGCTGGTGCGTGAAAACGCCTCAAGGCGCCGTGCGCGCCGCGTGGGTCATCGTCGCCACCAATGCGTATTCCAGCAACGTGTGGCCGCAGCTGCGCGAGGAAGTGGTGGCGTTGCCGTATTTCAATCTCGCCACGCGCCCTTTGAGCGAGGCGCAGCGGGCCAGTATCTTGCCGGAGCGGCAGGGCATATGGGACACGCGCCAGATTCTGTCATCTCTGCGCTTCGATGCGCAGCACCGCCTGTTGTTCGGCAGCGTGGGCGCGCTGCGCGGCGCGGGCCTGCCGATCCATCGCAGCTGGGGCCGGCGAGCTCTCGGCCAGCTGTTTCCGGCGCTGCGAGGCATCGAGTTTGAACACGAGTGGTACGGCCGGATCGGCATGACATCCGACGCCATACCGCGCTTTCACTCGCTGGCCCGAAACACCGTCGCTATCAGTGGCTACAACGGCCGCGGTATCGCGCCCGGAACCACGTTTGGCCGTGACCTGGCGCGACTCGCGGCCGGCAAGATCAGCGTGACGGACCTATCTCTGCCGGACACGGCGGTGACGGCGGCGGGATTTCGGATGCTGCGCGAAGCTGCCTATGAAATCGGCTCGCAGCTTGTTCATTGGACGGGTGCGCGATTCTAAGAGCCACTCGCATTGCGAGGCATGCCGGAGGGTTCGATCTGGAACCGGCAGGAAAATCCGGGAACGTATGACCGACTTGACGGCACAGATGATCGCGATTCTGAGGCGCAACGGCCGTGCGTCGTACTCTGAAATTGCCCGGGAGCTGGGCACCAATCGTGACTATGTCGCCAGCCGCATCAACCCGCTGATCGACAGCGGACAGCTGCGCATCGTCGCCGGCGTGCACCCTCGCCTGTTGGGACTCAACACCACGGCGCATCTGTCGATCAAGGCGGACGGTGATCTCGGCGAAGTGACCGCCGCACTCGAGAAATTCGAGGATCCGGTGCTGATCTCGGTGGTGTCGGGAACGTTCCAGATCGTGGTCGAGCTGCAGCTGCGCAGCCTCACCGAACTGCGCGCACAGGTGCGTGCGATCCGGGCCGTTCCCGGCGTCCGCGAGATCCTGGTGCACATCTACGAACAGATCCTCAGCAGCTTCTTTCTAGGGCGCGAGCCCGACTCTCACACGCACCTCGGTGAGGTCGACATCAACATCGTCAACCGCTTGCTGCGCGACGGCCGGGCGAACTTTGCCGACATCGCCAAAGTCGTCGGATTGTCCGTGAGCGGCTGCCGCACGCGCGTGCGGCGGCTGCTCGAGTCCGGCGTGGTGCAGATCGGCGCCATCAAGCAGCGCTCCGACATGGTCACCGACTTGCTGTTCGGCATCGGCGTCGCCATCAGCGGCGACGACCAGCCGGCGATCGAAGCGATCAACGCCAGCCCCGGGCTGGAATTCATCGCCCGCACGGTGGGGCGTTTCGATCTGGTCGCGACCGTGGAATTCAGCACCCTGCGGGAATTCAATCTGCTGATATCGCAGCTCAGGGCACTGCCCTCCGTGACCTATTGCGAACAGTGGCTGCATATGAGGATCGTGCGCGAGCAGTACTTCCGCGCAGTCACACAGATCAATCAACCCTAGACCAGCACCGGACCGCGCGCCACGCCGTGCACAGCCTGCCTGGCAGCACAACCCGCAGAGAACAGATTCTCTGGGCGCCGAAGGCCAAGCTCTAGCGAATCGCGTATCATCAATTTTTTTTCGACCTTGTCATGATCGCTACGTTACGTCGTACTGCAATTTTGGCGCCGCTGATGCTCGCAGCCGCGGCCGGCATTGCACGCGCGCAAACGCCCGCGGAGGAAGTCGACTGGCCCGCCTACGGCGGAGCTCCGGGCGCAGCCAATTATTCGGCGCTGAGCGACATCAACACCGCTAACGTCACACAGCTGAGGCTCGCCTGGCAGTGGCAGACGGGCGAGGCGCCGCTGAAGGAATTTGGAACGTCACCGGGCATGTTCGAAACCACGCCCATCGTCATCGACGGTGTCATGTATCTGAGCACGCCATACAACCGTATCGTCGCGCTCGACCCGGCCACGGGCAAGGAATTCTGGAGCTACGACCCGCGCCCCTACGCCGAAGGGCAGGTAGCCAATGGCACTGGCTTCGTTCACCGCGGCGTCGCGGCCTGGCGCGACCCCAGGACGCACGAGCTGCGCATCGTATTCGCGTCTCGTAACCGCCTGTATGAACTGGATGCGCGCAGCGGCAAAGCGCTCGCGGGCTTTGGGCGCAATGGCATTGTGAATCTGCTCGAGGGGCTGCAATGGCCCGTCAACCCCAAGCATTTCACCAACACCTCCCCGCCGATCGTCTACCGCAACCTGATTATCGTCGGCAACGGTGTGGCCGACCGGCTGATCTATCGGCGCGACCCGCCCGGCGACGTGCGTGCCTACGATGCGCGCAGCGGACAGCGGGTGTGGAGTTTTCATACGGTGCCGCGAGACGGCGAATTCGGCGCCAGCACCTGGGACAAGCATTCAAACCGCCTTACCGGCCACACCAACGTGTGGGCGCCGATGAGCATTGATTCACGGCGAGGGTTGTTGTTTTTGCCGGTGAGCACCCCGAGCAACGACTTCTACGGCGGCAATCGCCCGGGCGACAACCTATACGCCGATTCGATCGTGTGTCTGGACGCAAATACCGGCAAGCGCCGTTGGTACCGACAGCTCGTGCACCATGGATTGTGGGATTACGATACTCCCGCCGCGCCGTCGCTCGTGAAAATCGTGCAATCCGGAAAATCGATCGACGCGGTTGTGCAGCTGACCAAGCAGGGCTTCTTGTTCGGATTCGACCGCGTGAGCGGCATGCCGCTGTGGCCTATCGAGGAACGCGCAGCGCCCGCGAGCGAGGTGCCGGGCGAGCTGGTTTCCCCGACCCAGCCGGCACCCGTCGGTCCGCCAATACTGGCTCCGCAAGGTGTCACGCTGGACGACGCGACCGATCTGACGGCGGAACTGCATGCCGAGGCGGTTGCCGTGCTGCAGCGCCTACGCATCGGACCGCTGTTTACACCGCCGAGCATGCAAGGCACCCTCATCCGGCCCGGATTGCTGGGCGGCGCCGATTGGGGCGGCGGCGCCTTCGACCCCGATACCGGCATTCTGTACGTCAAGGTCAACAACGATCCCGCGCTCGTCTATCCAGACATCACCGATGCACAAGGCAACGTGCCAGAGGTCGGCCCGAACGACACGGGCGATGAGTCCGTGTTACTGCACCACCGCATACCGCTGCTCAAACCTCCCTACGCCTACTTGGAGGCCGTGGATTTGAACGCCACCCAAATGCGCTGGCAGGTGCCCTTCGGCGACAACGAATCCGTGCGCAACGATGTGGCGCTTAAAGACGCGCAGCTGCCGGCGGCGTTGGGCGCCGTTGGATCGGCCGGGGCGATCGTCACGCGCGGCGGGCTCGTGTTCGTTGGCGGTGGCGATGCGGTTTTTCACGCCGTAGACAAGCGCAGCGGCGCCGATTTGTGGCGCTATTCCACCGGGGGCGCCAAGACCAACGGCACGCCAATGACGTATCGCGTTGGCGGCCGCCAGTTCGTGATTATCGCCGTCGGCGGTCCGGGACCCGGCGCGGTCTTACTTGCCTTTGCGCTCGGCGCGCAATCGGACGGCGCCGCGCCCTCAGCCGTCGCGCTACCTGAGGGCCATGGTGGTGCGCTCGTCGAGCAAGCCTGCTCGCAGTGTCATTCGCTCGATACGCTCATTCGCAAGCGCCTCAACCGCAAGCAATGGGAAGCCCAAATCGATGCGATGGTCGCTCGAGGGGCAAAGCTCTCCGATGCCCAGTTCGAGGAAATCGCGGCCTATCTTGCCGCGCATTTCGGCGTGGAGCCGGGGGACTGATCTGCCTCCCGCACATCGCCGACGATATGCGTGTCGCCGTCAGTGCGCGGGCACGCGGCTCGCCGCGACCCCGGCCCACTTATAGACCACACCACCGCGCATGACGAACACCACGCGCCGTACGGCCGTCAGGTCCTTGAGCGGGTCACCGTCCAGCGCAATGATGTCGGCTTCATATCCGGGCGCGAGTTTACCGAGCTTATCCGCCATGTCCAAAGCCTCGGCCGCGACGGCATTCGCCGAGACGAGCGCCGCCATCGGCGTCTGACCGCAGTGCTGCACTCGTCCCAAGAACTCCTCGGCGTTGTGGCCGTGCGCGCCGGCCGTTGCGTCGGTCGAAAAAACCACTTTTGCGTTCGGCGTATGCACCGCCATCGTGCATGCCTCGAAATCGAAATGCAGGTCGTGATCCATCATGGCCATTCCTTGTTCCGTATAGTTGCCAACGCCGAGATAGCGCGCCTTGTTCGCCAGGTAGTTCTGCACGACGAGCCCCACTTGCGGGCTGATGAACGCGCCGGCGGCAACCGCGGCGTCGATGTCGGCCTGGGTCGTGTAGGTTGCATGCTCGATCTCGCGGCATCCCGCGCGAGCCGCTGCCCCGACTTGTGACCGGTACGCATGCACCATGGAACGCAGGCCCACGGCCCGGGCCTCATCGCACAGAATGCGCAACTGCTCCTCGGTGAACGTCGGCAGAGCGCCCACACGCTCGCTTAAAGAGGCAAAGATCTTGATCAAATCCGCGCCCTGCTCCTTGCGCGAGTGTACGGCCGCAATGAGTTCCTCGCGCGTGGTCTTGCTGTCGCCTTCGATCGGGGCTAGGGAGGTCAGCACGCGGGGACCGGGAAAGCCGTGGTCGCGAATCGCATCGCGCAGCGGCTTTTCGCCGGGGTCGCCGACGCTTTGCACGGTGGTGAAGCCACCCATCAAGGTATCCCACGCGGCGCCCGCGATGCCCATCGCGGCCTCGAGCGGTAGCTCCGTCTCGGTGGCTATGCGGCCCGTGCGGTCAAAATGCATTGCCAGATGCACATGCGTGTCGATCCACCCCGGCATCACCGTGTAGCCGCGCAGATCGATGACGGCGCCCTCCGGGCGTGCGTCGAGCGTGGTGATCCGGCCGCCGGCAACGCCGATGCGGGCATTGCGCAACGTGCCGCCGTGGCCATCGAGCGCATGGGCGGTCAGGAGGATCACCGGCGGCGCGGGCGGCGGCGGCGGCACAGGCGCCACCTGCGCCGTTATTTCGGTGGCTGCGAACAGGGCCGCGATCGGCAAAAGAGCATGAAATTTTCGCACGGCATCAACCTCTCAAGCTGGGGGTGAACAAATCGTGGAGCTTGCAATGTGATCCGCCGAGCGCAGAGTCAGCGCGGCGAAGGTGAGCGTACCATTGGTGCAGCCGCCCGTCGGCAGGGTGGGCGAACCCACCACGAACAAATTCTCATGATCGTGCGTTCGCCCGAAACTGTCGGTGACGCTGGTAGCTGGATCGTTGCCCATGCGGCAGCCGCCGCCCGGGTGATCCCAATACCGGCCGATATCCAGCGGACCCATCGCGCCGCCGTTGTTGCGCGCCATGCGCGCAAACACGCTGCGAATATGTTCGATGGTGCTCTCTCGCCGGGCAAGCGAGGGCGCATCGCCGCGATGCACGATCTTCGGCAGCGGATCCCCATGGCGGTTCTTCTTCGAAGGATCCAGAGTCAGTTCGCTCGCGCGGTCCGGCTGCACCTCGTAGTACGCGCGCACGCGCGCGGTGGCGCGCCGGGTGCGCGCGCGCCAATCGGCGAGCAGCGCATCCCCCAGGAGAAATTTCCCCGAATCGTCACGCAGTCGCGGCTCCCGGTTCACCGTGCTCTCCCACACTCGCAGATCATGGCGCACGAACGGCTTGCTCTTGTCGGCGCGGAAGAACTGCCGCGAAATCAGACTGTGCTGCTCGTTCATGCCGGGATAAACATCGGCATCGAGTTCGACCTGCGTTTGCACGAAGGCATGTCCGGTCATGTACTTGCCGACGAGGCCTGAAGAATTCGCGATCCCGTTCGGGAAGCGGGAGGATGCGGAGAGCAGCAGTAGATGCGAGCTCCAGGCGTACCCCGAGGCGATCACGAACGTCTTGGCGCGGTACTCCACCGGTTCATCCTGTCGGCCGCGGTGCACGCCGTGCGCCGCTTCGATTTTCGGTGATGCTCCGCCGCCCTTGGCTGCGGTGAGCTTGCGCACCAGGGTACGATCGTGCAGCGTGATCGCTTTGGACTGGAGCAAGCGCTTGAAGGTAAAGTCCGGCGCATAGCGCGCCTGCGTCGGGCACACCTCGCAGGTGTCGCAGCGCTGGCATCCGCCGCGCCCGCCATAGGGTCGAGTGTTCTTCGCCTGCGGCGTGCCCCAGAAGAGAATGCCGCTCTTTTCCGCCCAGTCCTTCAACTGCAGCAAATTCCAGGACAATGGCATCCCGGGCATCGGATAAGGTTCCGACCGGGCGTCCTCGGACAGCGGGCTCGGTTCACCGGACACACCAATGCGCCGCTCCGCCTCGCAGTAATAACGCTCCAGTTCGGTCCAGTCGAGCGGCCAATCGACGGCCAGTCCGAACATCGACTGAAGTCGAGTATCCTCTTCCGAAAAGCGATTGGTCACTCCGCCCCAATGCATTGCGGACCCGCCCACGACCATGGAGCGCGAAATGATGCCGTCCGCCGACTGGTCCGCAATGAAATCGCCAGGCCACGGATTTTCGCCGTACTCGAGCATGCGTTTGCGATTGACCCAGCGCTTGTCGGTATCGAACGCGCGATCGCCGGCCTCAACGACCATGATCGACGTGCCCGGACACTGCTCCGACAGTTTCCACGCCAGCATCGCCGCCGAGATTCCGCCGCCAATGATGCACACGTCCGATTCGTAACGCTCTTTCACTGCGCGTCTCCCGCGCGCGCCAGGACCGGCGGCCGCTTGTCCGACTCCGGCAGGCCTCGACAGGCGAAGCGCCCGATGGCACGCCTGTAGGCCAGATCATTGGCATCGGGGCTGTTGAAGTAGTGGGTCATCAAGTCGGCCGCGATGTGTCCGCCGTCGGGCCGCGCGGGAAGCTCTTTCACGCCCGCGGCAAGCACCGCCGCGGTCACGGCGCGCTGTTGATCCACCAGGGACGCCGAGGCAAAAGCGTCCCCGAGCCGCCGGCCACCTGTTCGCCGATCCAGATCATCCAGTTGCGCCGCGTAATGATGAGTGGGGGATGGCGGCAATCGACTTAGCTTCGAACTGCCGTACTCGTGGTCGGCTTCCGCTCCAGCGCGGTAGTCGCGCACCCAGACCATGAACCGATCGGCGGCGCGCGTGCAGCCATCAGCCCCGATTTCGCCAGGCAACACGGCCCCGGCAAGAGCTCTTACCCGCGCCGTCTGCTCATCGCCAAATACAGCCTGCGCCGCGGCTTTGCGGCCGACCGTCCCCCAGGCAATGAGAGAGGAAAGAATGTGCAGAACCGTGCGTCGCCGAACCATGAATGCTTATATGAACGCTTCGCCACGGGCCAGGGGCGCCCATGCGGCGCGAACAATTTTGTTTGCTAATGCCCCGATCGCCACGTCGATCACGTAACCCCGCCTCTGTGGCTTGGGGCTCCTGCCGGTCGGGAGCCGGCATTCCTTGATTCCCGGCTGAGACGGGACATCAGCAACGCCGCACGCTTGCCTTGGCGGTTGATGCTGCGCAGGTCAACAGTCTCCTCAGGCGTGTGATCACCACTGCTGACAGTACCTAACCCTGCGAGCCCATCGACATCCTGCGCCACGAAGGAGATGTCCCCCGCCCCACGCATCAGGGGATCAAGTTCGGGCATCCGGGGCAGCCCCAGGTCCGCGTTGACTCCGTTCAGCTGAGTGAGTAGCGCCCGATTGCCTGCCGTGGGCGCCATCGGTGGGTAGCTTTCTCCGAACACAATCTCCGCCGTCGTCTCCGGGGCACCGCGTGCAACGATGGCCTGCATCCTCTTGCGGACGCGCTCGGCCTGTTCCCCGGTCAGGGCACGGAAATCGCCGTTGGCCATCGCTATGCTCGGGATAATGTTGGTCTTGCCCGTGGCACTGACGCCTGTCGCGTCGGAGTTGAACGCGACGCTGGCGCCCCCCGCGATAACACCGATGTTGAATGTGAGATTGGGCTCCGGCAGCTCGGCGCGGAATGCAGAGATGACGCGCGCGAGCTCGAAGATCGCGCCATCGCCGACGCCCGGGCTGAAGATCCCGCTGGAGTGAGCGGCCACGCCATGGGTCGTGATAACGTAGCTTCCAAAGGATCGCCTCGCGATTGATCCCATGTCTTGACCACCCAGCACGACCAGCCCTTCGAAGTCGAGTGCGGCGTCGGCGCGCTTTCCGGCAGCGATCAAATCACCCCGCGCGATGCTGAGCGGGGTGCCGGCATCCTCCTCATCTCCCGTCAATACAACCTCAATGTTCGCATTCCGCAGCGCACCGGCCGTGCGCATCGCGCGCAGGGCCGCCAGCATGACCACGACACCCCCCTTGTCATCGCTGGCGCCAGGGCCATTCGCGAAATCCCCCTTGCGGACAAATCTCTGGAACGGGGAGTCGGGTTCGAATACCGTGTCCATGTGCCCGATCAGAAGCAGTCGCTTCGCCCCGGGCCGGCCCTGATGGGTCGCGATCAAGTGCCCCGCGCGCCCCGTCGCCTCCATAGGCTTCCAGACAACCGTGAAGCCCAGCGATTCAAACTGGGGCCGTAACAAGGCGCCGACCCGCGTTACTCCCGGCAGGTTGTGCGTCCCGCTGTTAACGTTGACGAGCTGTTCGAGGAAATCGATCGCCCAGGACTGCTGGTCATCTATCGCCGCAGCGGTCTGGCGCTCCTGTCTGGACACTGCGGCCGTGACGGGCATGGCGGCCAACGCGCACAAGAGAACCGCCACCGCACGCCTCACATGCCACCTGCTAATCGGTTCATCGCCGGATGTTCGCATGTCATAAGCAGTCTCGACAATTGGGAAGGAACTCGGACTGACGGCGTCGCCCGCCACCTGCGCACCCCGCGCTGGGCTAAGGCTCGAATCAAATGAGCCCATATACTGGTGCTGCTTCTCACTCTACTGCAACCTCCCCGGGAGGCCGACGGGAGTGTGAGGCTTGCTCAAACGCATACGCAAAGCCGATGAGCTTGTAATCGCTCCAGGCCGTACCGACAAACGTGACACCTACGGGCAGGCCGTGCGCCTGTCCCATCGGCACCGTCACGCGCGGGTAACCGGCCGCCGCTGCCAGCTCCGTGAAGCTTCCGCCTGCGCCACCGTAGTAGTTGACAGCGAGGTAATCGATCAATGGCGCGGGACCAGCAGTGGGGGCAATGAGTGCATCCAGATGGTCTTTGTTGAGTGCCGCATCAATGCCTTCGGGACCCGCGAGCCGCCGGGTACGCGCGAGCGCATCCCGATATCTGCTATCAGTGAGCGGGCCACTACGCTGCGAAGCGATGAATTCATCCTGTCCGAAGTAGGGCATTTCAGCTGAGGCATGCTGTGCATCAAAGGCGATGAGCCCCGCGAGATCCTTGGGACCCGGGCCACGGCGGGTGGCCAAATAGCGCGCGATGCCGTCCTTGAACTCGTACTCATCTACTAGATCAATATCGTTCCCGAATATTCCCTTCGTCGAAATGCTGGCCGGATCGATCACCACCGCGCCTTGTGCGCGCAGGCTCGCGAGCACGCGATCGAGGAGCTCATCGACACCGGGGTTGAAGCCTGCAAACTGGCGCAGCACGCCGATGCGTGCGCCCTTGAGGCTGCCGGCCTTCAGCGCGAGCCGGAAGTCGGGTGGCGGCTGATCCTTGAACCGGGCCGTGGTCGGATCATCGGGATCGTAACCGGCGATCACCGTCAGCAGCGTCGCGGCATCGGCTACCGTGCGCGTCAGTGGTCCGGCAGTGTCGTAGCTCGCGGCGATGGGGATGATCCCCGAACGCGACACGAGGCCGAGCGTTGGCCTGATGCCGACCACGCCGTTGGCCGATGCAGGACCGGCGATGGAACCACCCGTGTCGGTGCCGATGGCGACAGCGGTCAAATCGGCCGCGACCGCAACTGCCGAGCCCGAGCTCGAGCCCGCGGGGCTGCGATCGGGTGCGTAAGGATTACGTGTCTGACCGCCGCGCCCGCTCCAGCCCCCGGCAGCGTAATTAGAGCGCTGACCCGCCCACTCGCTGAGGTTGGCCTTGCCGAGGATCAGGGCGCCGGCCGCGCGCAGCCGCCGCACGATAAAGGCATCGCGCTGCGGCGAGGAGTCGAGCAGTGCGAACGAGCCGGCGGTGGTATGCATATGATCCGCCGTGTCGATGTTGTCTTTGAGCACCACCGGCACGCCAAACAGCGGTTCGCGCGCGGGGCGATCGCTGCGATCAAGGTCGCGCGAGAGACGCGGCCAGTCCGGATTGATCTCGATTATCGAATGTAGCGCCGGGCCGTGTTGATCGATCGCGCCGATACGCGCGACGTAGTAACGCACGAGGTCGGTCACAGTGTACTGGCGCTCGGCGAGCGCCTGCTCGATCCCGACAATGCTGGCGTCGCGTGCAGCCGTCGGCATATCCGCCACAGACACCGGCGTCCAAAGCATCAAGCTCCCCGTCAGCCCTGCGAGAACGGCACCAGCCCGCGTAACGGCGGCAGTGCGTGCGCGGAAGTGGCGACAAATCGGTACGTTTCCTGCTATCGGTGGCGGCGTAGTTATCATATCGGCACAATCGTCGGATCCGAAGGCATCCGTATATGATTCAACGCGACAGCCGGGCGGCACGGAAACCATGGACAATAGCCTCTAGGAAATGCTGCATCAGAACTGCTGGCAACGCGGTTGAAGGCGTTCGTCACCAGTAGCTTGATCTCGTGCCTGGGCCGGGGAGGCGACGAGCAGTTCGTTGCTATAGATCTGATAGCGGTCATAGTTAGACGAGTACGTGGTCGGATTTCTGGGCCACACGACCGCCAGCAAGATCCTTCCAGTGCTCGCAGTTGCATTTCAGGACCAACACCTAGACGCAGGCCCGTCGGTTGCGTCCGTCGCAGCGCGTGTCATTTGAACTCGTCGGCAAATATTTCGAGTACCAAGCTCTGGCGGCGAGCACCGAATACCTGGAGCGCATTGGCAAGGGCGTCGCGGGTGGCGACGCGGCGGTAGTTCAGTCCGTAAGCCCTGGCGATATGCGAGAAGTCCGGCGGCTTCACGTCGACGCCTTCGGGCTCGATCCCGGCATTCAGCATGCTAGTGCGGATCTCACCGTAGCCATGATTGTTGAAAATGACCAGCACCGTCCAGGCGTTCAACTCGTTAAGCGAGGCAAGCTCACTCAAGGTGAACTGCAGACCGCCGTCGCCAGCGAGACAGATCACGGGCTGATCGGGGCTCCCGAGCGACGCGCCGCTGGAAGCCGGCAGTGCGTAGCCCAGGGTGCCGTAGCCCGTGGCCGAGTTGAACCACCGTCCCGGGGCATCGACGTTGAAGGCGAGGTTGCCGGCATAGACCATCTGCGTGGAATCACCCACCCAAAGCGCCGAGGGCAGCGCTCGGCGCATGACTTCGAGTGTGTCCAAGTGTTCGCGCAGGGCCGGCGAGAAGGCATGCACCGCGTCGAGGGCCGCACGACGCACCGCCTCGGCACGGGCCGCGCCATCGCCGCGGCGCACCGCGCCCACATCGAGCTTGTCGAGCGCAACGAGAGTCTCCCCGGCGTCGCCGCAGAGCGCCACCTTCGGTGTCGCGCCGCGGTTCATCTGCGCTTCGTCGATGTCGATCCGGATGAGGTTGGCCGGCGTCGGGAAATCGGCGCGCAGATCCATGGAGTAGTCAGTCGGGCCGATCTCCGTGCCGACCGCCAATACCACATCGGCCTCGGCGATGAAGGCGCGCACCGGCGCCAGCATGGCACTCATCGGCACCGCCAGTGGGTGTCCGTACGGCAGGATGCCGCGGGCATTTGCCGTCATGACCACCGGGGCGCCGAGGCGCTCGGCCAAACGCCGGATGTCGGCGGCGGCACGTATTCCGCCGCCGCCGGCGAGCAGCACGGGCCGCTGCGCCGTGCGCAGCAGAGTGGCTGCGGATTCCATTTGTGCGGCCGCAGCTCGCGGGCGCTCGCGCACGACCTCAGGCAGCGGCAGCCCGCCGCCGTCGGCGGCCAGCACATCGAGCGGGACTTCGATATACACCGGGCGAGGACGACCGGAAGCAAAGCTCGAGAAGGCCTTGCCCAAGGCCTTCGGTAGTTCCTCGGGACGGCGGATGGCGAAGGACAGGCCCGCGACGCCGCTCGCGAGCGCGCACTGATCCTTGAGCTCGTGCAGGAAACCTGCGCCGCTGCCCGCCTCGCCGGTGCGGTTCTGGCTCGAGATCACCAACAGCGGGATGGAATCTCCGAAGGCCTGACCCATGGCCGTGGCGATATTGGTGAGTCCGGGTCCGGAGATAGTGAAACACACGCCGGGCCTGCCGCTGGCACGTGCATAACCGTCTGCCATGAATCCCAGGGCCTGTTCGTGGCGGCCGCTCACGTGGCGGATAGGACCCTGCGCGAGGCCACGATATAGCTCGACGTTGTGCACGCCCGGAATGCCGAACACGTGCCGCACCCCCTGTGCCTCAAGTGCCTCGACCAGGTAGAGTCCGAGCTTCTTCACGCTGCCGTCGGCGCGCGCGCCGGGCGCGAGACCTTCGACCAGTCAAGCGGCGCAATGCGTGGCAGCATCCACACCCAGCCTACCAGGCCGAGGATGTTGATGGCGCCCGCCAGCATGAAGGCACCCGAGAACTTCCCGGTGAGATCGAGCAGCAGCCCGGTGATGGCGGGTGCGAACACGCCGGCCAGGTTGCCGCAGGCGTTCTGCACACCCACCCAGCGACCCGCCGCCAGCGGGCCCGCGATGATCTGCGGGATGGCATAGGTGCCTGGTGAGGAGATGCCTACCGCGAACTGAAACAGGCACAGGCAGGCAATGCTGCCCTGGATGGGCAGCACCACCATGCCAACCATGGTACCCATCGAGGCGATGTGTCCAAAGGCCATGATGGACTTGTAGAATACGTTCGGTGATCGGCCGCTACGCGTCCATGCGGACACCGCCCAACCGGCGAGAAAAGCACTCACCGCATTGATCAGGTACGCGATGCCGGCCACGTAGGCCATGCTCTCCATCGAAAAGCCGCGCTCCCTCACCAGGTAGTCAGGCAGCCAGGCGAGGATGAAGTAGAAGTTGTAGTTGCTGGCGAAGTGGCCGAGACTGGCACCCCAGAGGCCCGGCTGGCGCAGGATGCTGGCGAACGGCGGCTTATCGTTGGGATCCAGCCCCACGTGACCCTCAGCGGCGGGCAGCAGTTCCGGCGGCAGCGAGCGGATCTTGAACAGCGGCAGGATCCATAACATCGAACCGATGCCAAAGCCGATGAACACCGCGCGCCAGCCATAGATCGGCATCAGTAGGCCACCCAGCACGGTGCCGATGGACGGCCCTACCAGGTAGCTGAATCCCAGCACGCCGTTGGCGAAGTCAATTTGGGTGAGCTTCAATCCCCGCGCGAACAGTAGCGAGGCACTCGGGAAACCCGCGCTCTCGCCGACACCGAGCAGGAGCCGGAAGGCTAGAAGCGTCCAAAACCCGGTGGCGAAGCCCGTGAGCAGCGTCGCAAGACCCCAGATGAAGACGCCGCCGGCCAGCACCCGGTTGGGCCCGTAGCGTTCGGTCAGCCACCCGGCCGGGATCATGAAGGCCACGTAGCTATAATAGAACGCGGAGAGCAGGAAGCCGAGCTGGGTGGAAGAAAGGCCGAACTCATCGTGGATCAACGGCACGGCAGTGGCGAGGTTACCGCGGTCGACGTAGTTGATCAGCATGGCGACCGACACCGTGAAGACCAGGGCCGTGGGCGATGTGGGCCCGCGCGCGCGCGCTTGATTGTTCATTTGACTCCTGAAGCTCTCGGCCGCCAACGCGGTGGTGAACCCTTGTCGGGGTGCACCACCGCGGCGGACCAGGCTGCCCAGCGCCCTGTGGTGAGGGCAGTTACGCTCAGAACCGCTGTCCGACCTGCACGCCGATGAGACGCGGCTGGGCGACTACCTCATAAGTTGCCACTACTGCGCATTCGGAATTACCGCAATTGGCGTACCTATACAGGCTGGCACGGCGATCGAACGCGTTCTTCACCAGCAATTCCACGGACAGGCCGTTCTTCTCCGCGCCCACGAAGAAATTGGTGAGTGCGTAGGCTCTCTGTGGGCCGAGGACGCTGGAATCGAGGTTAAGCAGCTGCGGCGAGACGGAGGTTTGGTAGACCAGGTCGCCCTGCGCGTGGCCCTGCCAGTCGCCGATCGGGAACTCGAAACGCGCGCCGGCATTCGTCTTGAACTTCGGCGTACCGGGCAGCTGCGTGCCGGCCAGCGATTTCGGCGTGAACGGCGCCTTGCCCGGAACCAAGCACGGGTTGGAGGTGATGGGTGCGCCGTCGGCGCCCAATGCACCGCAGTAGTTGTCGAGGAGAAGCGCATCAGCATAGGTCACCGAGCTGTGCAGTGTCAGGTCGCGCGTCGCGGCCCACTCCACGGTCACGTCGGCACCCTTCACCGCGGCGTTGCCGGCGTTGGCGATGGCGGGGATGCCGCCCTTCCCCTTGAAGGTGAACTGGAAGTCGTTCCACTTCTCGTAGTAGACGGACCCGTTGACGCGCAGGCGGTTGTCGAACCACATGGACTTCCAACCTACCTCATAGTTCTTGAGGAAGTCCGGCGTGTACGGTGGCGCGTTGTTGGTGCGATTCACACCGCCGGGCCTGAAGCCCTTGGAATAGGTGGCATAGACCAATGCCTGGTCGGTAATCTTGTACGAGACATTGACCTTGGGGGTCCAGCCAGTGCCGGTAGTGCTGGTGTTGATGTTCTCACACGGTGCGGGTTGAATTCCTCCAGACCAAACGTGCGTCGATTTGCAGGTCTGCTCGCCAGAAGTACCGCCCGGTCCCGGCGGGCCGCCCGGAAACAGCGGCGGCGGCGGCGGTCCGAAGGCGTTGATGCCGAAGCCGTAGAAGCCCTCGAGCGAATTGTCGTACTTGAACCGGCGGAGACCGCCGAGTAAGGACAGCTTCGAGGTGATGTCCCAGGTCACTTCGCCGAATACTGCGGTATCGCGGTTGACGCGCTGCTCGTCCAGCAGGTACTCGGTGCCCCCGTAGCCGTTGGGCGGATTGGGATAACCCACCTCGTACTGCGGGCGGGTGTTCATCGGCGTAGCGATGTTGTTGTAGATGTCTTGCAACTGGCGCTGCTGGTAAAGGCCTGCCAGGAATCGCACCGGTAAGTCCTTGGGCGAGGCGACCCGCAGCTCGTTGCTGTATTGCTGGTAGCGGCTCGTCGGGAAGTTCACGAAACCGTAGTCCGCCGGCCAGTACTGCGTGTATTGCTGGTAGGCAAACTGGTAGTCGGCGTAGTCCGACGCGCCGTAGGTATGGCGCTTCAGGTACGAACCCGCGTAGGTGATGTCGAAATTGCCGACCTTGCCCTGAACAGTCATCGCCGCATCGATCCAGCTGTCGTTGGAGAAATCGCGCGCCCAGCTGCGCTCCGCGAGATCGTGATCGAAGGCTGGGGCAATGTCGGTGGCCCTCCAGTATTCCTGGGCGAAGATGCCTTGTGACTGGGTGTTCTGGGCCATGAACGTCGGCGACACCGACCAGTTGTCGTTGAGGTCGATCTTGAACGCCAGACGCCCACCGTAGACGTCGACCGGGTTTGCGTGATCCTTGACGAAGCCGGCGTTGTCATAGGTGTGGCCGTTCGAGGTCGCGGTTCCAGCGACGGCGTCGATGTAGCCCGAGTCGTGTTCGTACCAGCCGACCAGGCGCGCAGCGATGTTGGGCGCTATCGGGATGTTGACGAAACCTTCGACAATGCCGCCCAGCGTGCCGTTTTTGACGAAATTGCCCTGCACGTCGTAGCCCGCCGAGAAGTGCGACACGTCGGGCTTGTTGGTCACGACCTTGATGGTGCCGGACTCGGAGCTCGCCCCGTACAGGGTGCCCTGCGGACCGGGCAGCACCTCGACCCGTGCAATGTCATAGACGTGCACGTCGATCGCGCCCGCGATGGTAGTGATCGGCTGCTCATCGAGGTACATGCCGACCGTCGGCAGCGACCCAGAGGAGTTGCCACCGCTGCCGCTCGAGATGCCGCGCATGCTGACGATGGCAAAGCCGGGCGTGGCCGACTGGAACGAAACCGACGTCAGCTGCTGGGCGTAGTCGTTGAAGCTCTGCAGGTTCTGCTGCTGCAGCGATTTCTCGCTGATCGCCTGGATGCTGATCGGTACGCTCTGCTGGTCTTCTACACGCTTGGTGGCAGTGACGGTGATTTCTTCCAGTGAGCCCCTGTTCTCATCTGCGGCGGGCTCCGCCGCCTGCGCGCCGCGCAGGATGACGAAGATCGCCAGGGCTACCGGCGTACAGCGGCCGAGCCTGGCACGCGATGAGTGCGCACCGCGATGGGAGCGAGTAGGCCTTGTCGATGAACTTGAATGCATCAGAATCCCCCTGTGTCAAACTTTATTGTCAAATTGAGGACATTGCTCTTTCGGCTCGGCACTGGTGCCAGCAAGCGATGTCAAGGCCGCCTTCATCGGCTCCAGCCACTTCTCGTAGTGACGCCACTGCTCGAGGCCTCCCCGGAAAATCGGTTGCCGCACCTGCTCGGAACTCGCGGTGCGCACAGCACGGTCGTTCTCGTAGAAGCGCAGGCAGCCCTCCTCGAAGGGCAGCCCGCAGTACTCAAGCAGTGCACGGACTTCGGACTCGATATCGTCCACCAGCGACTCATAGTGAACGCGATGGATGCGCCCCGGCAGCACGAGGTCGAAGTGATCCATCAGTGCCACGTAGTCGCGGTAGTAGCGGCCGACCTGTTCAAGGTCGTAGCTGAAATGCTGGCCGCGGGCGAAATGTTGCTTGAACGCCGCGAAGCAGGCGGCCATGGGGCTGCGGCGCACGTCGATGATCCTGGCATTGGGCAGCGCCAGTGCGATCAGGCCCACGTGCAAGCAGTTATTGGGCATCTTGTCGACGAAGTACGGGGTGCCGCGCTTGCGCTGCACGCGGGTGCTCTCGAGGTATTTCTCGCCGATGGCGAGCAGCTGTGCCGGCTCTAGGCGTCCGACGATGCCCGGATACTGGCCGGGACCGCCCGGCTGCGTCTTATCGTTGAGGCCCCAGGCCAGGTCAATCATGTCGTAGAGCTCTTGCGTGCCCTCGATCTGCGAATGGCTAGACAGGATCTGATCGACAAGTGTCGAACCAGCGCGCGGCAGGCCAATCACGAAGATCGGGTCGGGCGCCAAAGCGCCGCATCCCGCACGGCTCGCAAACAGCTCGCGCGTATAGGTCTCCTTTGAGCGCTCGACCAAGCGCGTCGTATCCTCGGCGCGGTAGCTCACCTGGCTGTGCCGCAGCCGATTGCCAGCAGCGTAGTGCTCGAAGGATCTGGCGTAGTCGGCGCCGTCCTCGTAGGCCTTGCCGAGCGCGAAGTGCAGGTGCACCTGATCGTCGCTCGAGGCCTGCTCTCGCTTGAGAGCGCCCTGCATCGTGCCGATGTCGGCAGCAGCGAAGCGGTAGGTCTTGAGGTTCGCGAGCGTAAACCAGGCATCGCCGAACTCAGGTGCGATCGTCAGGCAGCGGCGGTAGGCGCCGATGGCCTCGTCGACCCGACCGGAGGTCTTGAGCGTGTGGCCGTAGCTCAACCAGAGCTTCGCCTTCTGCGGGTATTCGGCGACCAGACCTGCGTACAGCTCGGTGGCCTGCCGGAACTCACCGATCGACACGAGGATCGAGGCCTTGAGGTTGCGATGATTGGGGTTGTGTGCGTCGAGCGCGAGCAGCCCATCGAGTTCGGCAATCGCCTCGAGATTGCGGTTCTGACGGTTGAGCACCGTCGCGTAGTGGGCACGCGCCTCAGTGAATCCGGGTGCAAGCTCGAGACAGCGGCAGAGTAGCGCTTCGGCATCCGCATATCGGCCGATGCGCGCCGCCACTTCTGCCAGCATGCGGAGTGCGGCCACATCCGTCGGATGGCGTTTGAGGTAATCGCGCAGCATGGACTCGGCCAACGGAATGTCGTTGGCGGCGAGCGCCATCCCGGCGCGCATCAGGTTGGGGTCGCGGGTGGCTGCGACCAGGTGCCGTGCCCGCGCTTGATCGGCGCCGCCGGTATCACCCATGGCGGTCAGATGATCGGCGAGCGTGCGCCAGGCGCCCGGGATGTTGGGACTCAACTGCACCGCGCTGCGCAACGAACTCATCGCCGCCTCGCCCTGCCCCTGTGCTGCGAGCGCAAGTCCCAGCTCGTAGTGTGCCAGGCCCGCGCCCGGCTGGACCTGTATTAGTCTTCTTAAGGTGATGACGGCGTCGCCGGGCTCATGCAGCATGCGCTGAGCGATGCCCTGCACAAGCAGCGCGAGCGGATGATCCGGCGAAATCTGTAACGCCCGGCGCGCAGCATCCATCGCTTGCCGTGGCTGCTCTCCAAGCAGCTCAAAGGCTTCGGCAACCATCTGATCGATCGAGCCGGCCGCCCTGTCCATGGCCTCAGCCACCTCGTTTCTCGTCAAGGCCACCTGATTCGTCACCAGCTCTCCAAAAAAAACTAGGCTGCTCCCTTAAGCAGGGTATCCACTTTTTATCAACAACGAGTTCATCCCATTTTTTGCGCCGCAGCGTTCTTTCACGGTGCGATGCCTTCTACAAGCATCATCAACTAGAAGCGGCTTGTCGCTAAACTAGACTAGATGTTCAAACAACGAATACCCTGAGTCAATGACCCGGACGCACTTCACACGCCGCGGCGCGCAAGCTTGCTACAAAACTGGAGCGTCGCTGTCGCGGATTTTCGCGTGGTTTGGCATTGTGAGGATCAGCGCTCAGCAATACTGCCGGCGGCAGGCTGCGTAACATTTTTTGCGGAGCCTCGCACGGCCTGCATGCGCTGTCGTGCGCTTGCGAGCCTCCGACGTTATTGCTAGTCTCATTGATCGCCATGGCTGATTGGGAGTTGTCGAATGGATGAGCTATCCCGCAGGGTTTTGCTGCACCGAATCCTGCTTGCCACTGCCTCGCTCGCGGTGGCGCCCGCAGCGCTGAGCGCCGCGGCAGAGTCTTGCGTCGACCCCAGCTCCGAGTCACTGCGCACGTCACTTCACTATGCGAACCCCTCATCGAATTCGAGCGAGACCTGCAAGGGCTGTGGATTTTTCGGCGGCGATGCGGTCAAGCCTGCCTGCGGCAACTGCCAGATCATGAGCGGCCCAGTGGATGCCGGCGGCCACTGCGACTCGTGGGCCGCGAAGAGCTGATGAGGCATCCGTAACACGAGCGCGGTCTTAAATGAGAATATCGAGGAGCTCTCTGTGAGAGGAATTGCGAAAGGTCTCGCGCTGACCGCGCTGGCTTATCTGACGACCGTGGCCCTTGCAGACGACGCTGACGCGATCGACTACCGCAAGCACGTGATGAAAACCCTCGGCGAGCAACTCGCCGCGATCGACATGATCGTGGCCAAGAAGGCTCCCCCTGACGCCTTTGCCGTCCATGTGAAGACGATCGCGGTCACCGCGACTCAGGCCAAGCTGGCGTTTGAGACTAAGGTCGCCGGCGGCAACTCCAAGCCTGAGGTATGGTCCAACTGGGCGGATTTTGCGAAACGTCTGGATGCCATGGTCACTGCCAGCAATGATCTCGCTAAAGAAGCCACCGCTGCGAATTGGGCGACTGTCGGCCCTAAGATCAACGCGGCGCTCGACTGTGAGGGCTGCCACAAGGTTTACATGCTGCCTCCCAAGTCCTGAGGAACCAACGAACCGCCGTGCTCAGGGAACGTCAGCGGGCGCCGCGTACGTCGGCGGTGCTCACCGCCCGGGCTTCATTGCCCCAGCTCCCGCGCACATAGTTGCTGACGGCGGCGATCTCCGCGTCACTCAGCACATCCGCATAGGCCGACATCGACTCCCAAGCGCCGTATGACACCCCCTTGGCGGTCGCAGGACCGTACAGGATGATGTTAATGAGAGAGGCTGGATCTTCGCCCTGAACCACGGCGCTGCCGGCCAGGGGTGGTCCGCTGAAAAAGCCGCCGCGGCCGGAGCCGCCGTGACATTTCTCACAGCGCGCCTTGTAGGTGGCGGCGCCGGCCTGCACCGTCTCTGCAGAAATTTTTTCGCCGGAGAAGGGCGTTCCAGGTAAACCCTTCACGTAGACAGCCATGGCATGCAGATCAGCGGCCGTGAGCAGCTTCAGACTGTTGACGATAACCTCGTTCATCGGTCCGAACGTTCCGGCGCGGGCGCTGAAGCCGGTGCGAAAATACTTCTCGAGATCAGGCACGGTCCACGAGCCCAGGCCGTGCTTGGCAGACGTCAGATTGACGGCATACCATTTGCCCACCTTGCCCGTGGCGACGTGGTCCTGAAAAATGCCTCCCGTGTAAGGCGCATCTTCCCGCTCCGCCTGGGTGATGCTCCGCGGCGTATGGCACGCGCTGCAGTGCCCCAGGCCCTGCACCAGGTAGGCTCCACGGTTCCATTCATCCGTCTTCGTCTTGTCCGGCACGTAGCGACCCGGCGTGAAGAACATCATCTTCCACAGGCTTACGCCCCAGCGCATCCGCAACATCAAGCTGTTGGCGGGCGGTGAATAGCGCTGCGCGGGGATGCTGCGCACGTAGGCGTACAGGTCGGCAACGTCGGCATCGCTTATTTTGGTGAACGACGTGTACGGAAAGGCCGGTATCAGACTCGAGCCGTCGCGCGCAACGCCTTCATGCATCGCACGCCGGAAATCTCCTAGAGTCCATTGTCCGATGCCGGACTCGCGATCCTGAGTAATGTTGGTCGAGTAAACCGTGCCGAACGGCGTCGTGAATGCCACGCCGCCCGCGAAGGGCTGCCCCCCGGACCGGGTGTGGCAGCTGAGGCAATTGCCCGCGACGGAGAGGTAGCGGCCTCGTTGGAGCGGGGTGCTGGGCGCCAGCGTGTCCGCTGTATCTTGTGCATACGCGTGGGCACCTAGCAGCAGGAAGCAAGTCAGGACCTGTGCGAGGAACCTCGTGTCTCCCACAACGAACCGACCGCCCTACTTCTTTTCTTTGCGGTAGATCTTATGACAGCTCTTGCAGCTGAGCGCGTCCACCACCATGGCGAGACCCGCTTCCTTGCCCTGCTCGTGCGCCGTCTTCGCCATGTCGGCCGTCATCTTGGCGAACTCGTTCATGCGCTTGGAAAAATCGGCCCAGTCGGTCCACACCTCGGCTTTCGCTTCTCCCCCCTGAACCTTGGGCGTAAAAGCCTTTAGCGCCGTGGAGGCGGTCAGCGCCAGCGCATCGAGATGTGCGATCGCGTTGTCG
This sequence comes from Gammaproteobacteria bacterium, assembly GCA_040002315.1. Lineage (GTDB taxonomy): Bacteria > Pseudomonadota > Gammaproteobacteria > Steroidobacterales > Steroidobacteraceae > Bog-1198. The sequence goes on along the minus strand of JBDUEQ010000140.1, from coordinate 8,251 downwards.
TCGGGTACCGCAGTCGAGAGGACCTGACCCAGCGCGGCAGCCTGCTCGTTCAAAGTGTTCATGATGTGCTGCCGGTAATCGATCGCATCTTTGTCCTGCGCCAATGCTGCGGGCACCACCGAAAGCAATGTAAGGGAAACGCAAAGCGCTCTGATTGCAGGTTTCATGGCTGGCTCATAGATTTCTTAATGATCTTCGCATCATAAACGTCGCAAACTCCAGATAAAAGTAAGCCAGCGGTAGCGCACCGCGCCACGAGGCGCGCCGTCACCGCGACGCTTGCTGCTACTTGCTCGCCGACGCGTCGATGGAGACTACCTGACGAGTGTTCTCCGCAGACTCCTCCGCAATGGATCGCGGATACGGCGGCCCGGCATAGGGCGCCTTCGGCGGCTGCAGCGCGACCGTGGCCAACTGCGCCTTCGATGCGGGCACGATCTCAATCTGCGTGAACCTCGCCAGCAGCGCCGAGGAGATGGCCGTGTTAGCGCCGGTGCGCGGATCCGGATAACCATCGGCGAGGCGGCGCAACGCCTTGTAGATCGATGGCGCCGAAGACTGACCGTAACTTTGGTGATGGGTCGAGTAGGATCGCATCATTTGCGAGTACCAACTTTCGATGTCCGAATATCCAGCGATCAGTCCCTCGGCACGGGTCGAGGTTAGATTGAGCTGGAACCGCGCCGCGTGCATGAACTCGTCGGTGGCGATATAGAAGACCGCCCACGGGTAGACAAAGTCGCTGGGCTCCGTGGTCAGCACACCGTCGTGGATGCGGCCGTGCAGCTTCTGGATGAACTTCGTGCCCCAGTGGAAATCTATGCGCTGCGAGCCGCCCGGAATCGCATTCTTGCCGGTCGAGTCGAGCAGGATCGGATCGCGACCGCGATAGATCATCACGGTGACATCGTCGTCGTTGACCATGCTGTCAACGCCCGATAGTTCGACGATCAGGCGGTTGTACACGTCCTTGGTGACCTCGTCGTTGTCGAAGCCCTGGATGGCGCCTTCAGGCGGCCGGTAGTTGCGAATGCAACCGAGCACCCGGTACAGGTTGTTGTCGATACCCTTCTCGCCCTCCGGGCTCGTGAAGTCACTCGGGCCTGCTTTGTTGTCCAGATTCAGTCCGTAGGCCGTGGGACCGCCGGCCTCGTTGAACTTGAACTGTTCCTTGGCCGTGGTGGGGTACCAGCCATCCACCTCGCGCCGCAGCTGAGTATCGAGCAGCGTTCGCACTTGGCCGTTCTCTGGGAACAGATACTTGAAGTGCTCGCGGTTGCCCTCGTTGTAGCCCTGAGGGCATTCGATTTTGCCATCCGCGCTTTCGTAGACCGCCCAGTGCAGGTCGGTGAGCACGTAAGCGATCGTCCCTTCCGGTGGCGGAGGCGGTGGCGGCGCGGGAGGTGTTGCGTCGGCAGGCGCCCCCGGCGCAGGCGCGCTCTTCGCTGCTGCGGTCGCTTTGGCTGGCGGAGCCGTCTTGGCGATCGCGGCGCCCAACGCCATCCCTGATCCACATGCCAGCAGTATCGACATGAAGCCCGAAAGTGCCCGCGTCCATCGCACGTTGTCAGTTATAAGTTGAGTCACTCGCCACCACTGGTCCGTTGGTTGAAATCATCCCTGATCCAGTACGCCTTGAATCCTTCGCGCTCGCCACGAAACTCCCCGAGCCCGTCGGCGTTGATGTCGCCCGGCCGTTTGTCGCCGGCGTAGATGTATACGGGTCGGTCGCGGTACGCCCAGACGCGCAGCGCGCCGAGCTGTCCTGGCGTCGCAGTGCGACCGGTCTTCGGGTCGATCTCGAGGATGCTCCAGGCTCGGCTGGTGCTCTTGGCATCATTGCCTGCCAGCACGTACGGGAAGGTCTGCAGGCACCGCTCCGGGTCGCCGGCGCCGCACATCGCGAGTCGGTAAACCTGCGTCTCGCTGGGATGATCACAGCCAAGCTGATCCACCGCGTCGTCGCCACAGAAGTACATGTAGATCGCTTTGCCTTCTGCATCGCCGACTACCGTACCGGCAGGGGTATTCTGCACGGTAAAGCTCGCAGGGGGCTGCGGCGCCAACTGCGTGTAGACGTTGTGCCAGCCGGGCTCATCGCTGCCCTCGAGACTGTGCGAGACGCGATCGAGTGCGCTGCGGTACAGCGGCTGCTTGCGAAACGCCCACTGCCGCACTCCCAGTGAGCGCTCGAAAATCGACCAGTCGCCATGCGGGCGCGCCGACTCGGGTGCCAGCATGGGAGTCCAGGTCTTGGCGCAGACCGTGTCGCAGTTCGACTTGTCCGAGCCATCGGCATCGGAGGCATAGATCGAGAACTTGCGCCCATCGAGCAGCATGCGGCCCACCCGGTCGGTCGCCACGTTGAAGCCCGGAGGAAGATCTGCCGGCGGCTGCACCGGCATTCGCACTGCTGGATCGTCACCCCGATGTTCGTATGAATCGCCCCCGAGCACGTCGCCGGGCCGCTTATCGAGAATTGATGTGTAAAGCGGAAAGCCGTCGTACGCCCACTGCTTCTTACCATCCTTGCGCGTGATGACGGTCCACTTGCCGAGCGGCTTCGCCTTCTCTGCGGCAAGCACGGGAGGCCACGCCTGCGTACAGCTCGGACGCTGATCAAGGTCGGGCAGCGTAAATCCCCCCGGGTAAGGACTCATGTACCCCGCATTGGTCGTGGATTTGGTGTCGGTGCAGTTCGACTCGCCCTTGATATCGCCGGTGTTGCCGACACGCAAGCTCTTGAACGGCCAGCTATACAGCGTATGGCCTTTCTCGTCCGCAAACACCGGGCCATCGAGTTCCGTCGACTCCACCCGGAAATGCGGCGGCATCGGCACGCGCACGTAAGCCTCAGTCTCACGACTGCCGGCGGCCATGGAAGGGGCCGCATAGATCGCCCACAACACACCGTACCCCATCAGCGCCGAGACCTTCATCAGTTCTACCCTCTTAGACCAGGATTTCACCCAGCTCCTTGGACGTATTGTTGCTCTTCGTGCCCCAAGACTGGATGTCCACCCCCATGACCTTCTGGATGGTGTAACCGAGTCGCGACGCGGGACCGGCAGCTCCGTCGATATGCAGCCCGGTCTTCACCTTGCCGCCGGCGCCGCCCGCCGTGAACATCGGAATCCCGCCAAGAGAATGAATGCGTGCCCAGGCCGTATCCGTGGTGCCATAGATGAGCAGGTTGTCCAGCAGCGTGCCATCGCCTTCCTTGACCTTGCTAAACGCGTCCACGAAGTACGCCCATGACTCCATCGAACGGCGCAGGAACCAAGAGGCCGTGGGCTGGTAGCCGAGCGCCTGATCCACCGGTTCTTCGTGCGTGCAGGTGTGATGCGGCTTCTCGTAGCCGACCTTGATGGTCGAGGCGAACGCCGCGGAGTAGGCCATGTTGAAGACGCGCGTCTGGTCGCAGGCGACCGCCATGACCATGAGATCGGTCAGCATGCGATGCCGTTCGGCGACCACCTCGGAATCCACCGTGGTCTTGGGATCCTCCTTCGGCGGCGTCACTTGATGGCAAGAGCCGATGGGCTCGGGCTTGGTGAGCTGGTGATCGAACTGTCGTTCGAGGTCGCGCAGGTTCGTGTAGTACTGATCAAGTCGCGCGCGGTCTTCGGCGCTCACCATCTTGGATAGCTGCTTGGTCTGATCCAGCACTCCCGACAGCACGCTCTTGCGCGCCATGATGCGCGCATTCGGCGTGAACGTCGTTGCGTTCGGATCCTGGTAATCTCCGGTAAATAGTTGCTTATAAAAATTAACCGGCGAGGTCTCGGGGGCGTTGATCGAGTTGGCGTTCTCGTAGCTGAAGCTGGTGCGCACATCGCCGTTGGCCGTCGCGCTGATGCTCTGAAACCGCGTGTTGCGACCGATAATGCGCGAGATGGTCACATCGATCGTCTCACCGGGGCGGTCCTCCGAACCGATCGGTGCCTGGCCGGAGCGCGTGATAATCCACCCCGTGTAATGACACAGGTTCGGTGACGAGTCGCGCATTGCGTTGAAATTGGTATAGATATTCAGGTGCTTTTTCACCGGGGCGAGCGCCGTAAGTTCCTCTGGCAGGTCGAAGTCGGCTCCTACCTTAGTCGGGACGAAGATCTTCGAATTCATTCCGAGTCCCCAGAACCAAGTCCCGAAGCGCATCGGCAGCGGCGCGCCGCTCGCAAGCGCAGTGCCGTTGTCGTTCAGAAAACAATTCAGCAGCGGCAGACTCAAGGTGACGACGCCACCGTTCAACATGCCCCGCAAGAACCGGCGTCTGCTCAGCTCGTTAAGGCGGCTCAGTGACTTCACTTAGATACTCCATCCGATTTTTCGGCGCTCAGCGTGGAACTCTTCAACGGGCCTGCCGGCAGGCCCGCAGATTTCGTGGCAGGCGCCTGCGGGCCGTCGGTCACGTGCGAGAACGGCCGGCTGAGCGCGATCGTGCGCAACAGGGCTGGCAAGCGGTACTTCTCGGCGGCGAACTCGCTGTTGAGATACGCCAGGACGGCCTTGTCGCTTGGCCTGACCGGGCCCCCGGTGCCGTAGGCATACGCACGCCGCACCATGCAAGCCGGCACGGCCGGGCTGTCGTGCACCGCCTGGGCAAGCCCCTTCGGGTCGGTGTATTTCTTGCCGTCGAGGTTGCCGCTGGCGTCGATGGGCGCGCCCCTCTCGGTCTCGCGGTACTGGCCGGCGCCGTCGAAGTTCTCGAGCGCCAAGCCGATTGGGTCAGTGATCTTGTGGCAGCCGGCGCACACCGGGTTGGAACGGTGCGCCTCGAGACGCTCGCGTTGCGTCTTCAGCACCGATTTCGGATCTTCGATCAGTGAGAAATCCACATTGGGCGGTGGCCGCGGGACAATCTGGCAAAGAAGCAGCTCACGCAGTGCCTTGCCGCGCAGTGTCGGCGAGCTGCGCCCCGGATGCGCATGGGAGGCGAGGAATGCAATCTGTGTCAGCAGGCCGATGCGCTCGTTGTTCGCGGGAATTTCGTAGGGCGTCCATCCCGGAGGCGTCGACACGCCATAGATTGTGGCAAGCGAGGGCGACATGAAAGTATGTCGCGTCGTGAACAAGTCGCGGTAATCGAGGTCTCTCACAATCAGGTGATCGACGATGGTGCGCAGCGTCTGCTCGCGGGCATCCTGAACGGCGTCGCCAACGAAGGATGGATAAATAACCGGATCCTTGGAGAGGACGGCGAAATCGTCGAATCCCAGCATGTCGTCGAACAGCGCCCGGACGCCGGTTTCCAGACGCGGGCTGTCCAGCATGTAGTCGACGGCCTGGGCGAGACCCTCGGGCTTCTGCAGTTCGCCCCGCTCGGCACGCTTCATCAACTCGTCGTCCGGCGAGGCATTCCAAAGAAAGAAACTCAGGCGGCTGGCGAGCGAGTACGCATCCAGCCGTCTCTCACCGGCAGCGGCGGGATCCGGCTCGGAATGATCAATGATGAAAAGCATCTGCGGCGAAATCAGGATGCCCTCGAGCGCCACCGCAAGCCCAGCGTGGAAATCCTTCAATCGGTCGGCGGCGCTGCCGGCTTCATCCACCATTTCATTGAGTTCTTCTTTGCGCAGCGGACGGCGGTACAGCAACCGGCCCACGGAATTCAGGAACAGGGCGGCGCAGCGCTTGTCCGCCGCGTTCTCTCGCTTCGGCGCGCAAGGCACGAGGAAATTACGATGCTCGGCGCTCACGACCTGGTTCGCGATGGCGCCCGCAGTGCGCTGGAATTCCTGCAGCTGACCTGAGGTCACGCCAGCTGAGGAAGCGCCGACTTCCAGCAGGCCGTCGGTGCGGCGGAACGGCGCAAAATGCGAAGCCACGACAATATCGGGACCAAATACATAGGCCAGCGTGTTGTCATACTGCTCCTGGGAAATGAGACGGACACGCGCCTGGGAAGTGGCATCCGGAGCCTCCGTAGCGGCGGCGGCATCGGGCGCTGCGACCTCCGAGGCTTTTGGCGCGCCGGCGCCATCCGCAGACATATGGAAGAAGAGCGCCGACCCGACCATCAGAGCACCGAAGCCCTGCCTGAGACCCCAAGGAACCGAACGATGGAATTTCATTGTCATCAACCCACCCCGCCTTGCACCCGCCGCAGTAGCAGGACTGTCCGCGGTACGTATGCGCCCAACATCTTACCAATCGGGTCCAAGGTCCCCCCTCCCCGAAACGGGAAGAATTTAGGAAGCAAAGTTAAAGGTGATTCGCGGCGTGCGAGCGCGGAGGCGGGCATCCGACGCCTACGGCATAGCCACCACAGAGCATGTACACTTCCGCCCCACGTATCGATATTGTCAAGAGGGGAGTCATACCAGATGCTCTCTTTTTTGCACTGCAACTGCGGGTCCAACGCCCCGTTCACGGATGGAGCTGCGCCCGGATCTCGCCTGGCTTGTGCTCGGCGCTATGGACGTTGACATAAAGCTTGCCGCTCATGAAGCTGGCGTACTGCTCGTCAGTCAGTGTTGAGCCGGCTGGAACGCTCCAGGTGCCGTCGGGTCCCTGAGTGAGGGTAATGATGGGCGGCCCGCTCTCGCCAGGTGCCCCGGTATGGATATGCGCGGCAGTCCCGGTCATGCCCTGGGTCTTGATGGAGCCGGTGACCGTCTTGTCGGCATTTACCTTGAGGGTGCCCGCACCCGTGGCTGAGCTCGTCACGGGGGGCGTTTCCTCGGCACCGGTCAGGGCAACCTTGACCTCGCCTGCCGAGACGCATACAGCGGCCAGCAGCATCGACAAAGAAACCACAGCCCTTACGCGGGCAACCCGATTCAGACGGCCTACGGATACATTCATCGGTAAATCCTCCACAGGTTATTGCGACGATAGATGATTTGGGGCGGCGGTCCTGCGCCTGCACTCGGGGAAACTGCACAACATTTCGAACAGCAGATTGGCACCAAGCAGCGCGGTATTGCCAGATACGTCGTAGGGCGGGGATATTTCGACCAGATCGGCACCCACCAGATCGGTGCCGAAGGCTCCCCGGATCACTTCCAGACCCTGCGCCGCCGTAAGACCACCCACCTCCGGCGTACCCGTACCAGGTGCGACAGAGGGATCCAGCCCGTCGATGTCGAAACTCAGATAGGTCGGGAACTTGGATCCGAAGTGGGTCCGAACCTCGTTCATCAAGGGCTCAAGCGAGCGATACCAGCACTGTTCAGCCTGTACTACGACCGCCCCTTTGGAGCGGGTCCAGTCGAAATCCTCGGCGCTGTAGCCAGTGCCGCGCAGGCCGATTTGATACATGCGTGTTGGATCGACCAGGCCCTCTTCGATCGCTCGCCTGAAAATTGTGCCGTGGGCGATCTTCTCCCCGAACATCTCGTCATTGACGTCGGCGTGTGCATCCACATGGATCAGCGCCATAGGACCATGTTTGCGGTGCAGAGCCCGCAGGATCGGCAGTGTGACGGTGTGATCCCCGCCTACCGACAGTGGCTTCACGCCATGCCGGACAAGCTCATCATAGAAGCGCTCGATGATCTCGATCGAGGCGCCGAGGTTGTAGGTGTTGAGCGGCACGTCCCCGAGATCCGCCACCTGGAAGCTCTCGAAGGGTGCCGCGCGAGTCGCCATGTTGTAAGGCCGGATTAGCGCTGATTCGCTGCGCACCTGTCGGGGCCCAAAGCGGCTCCCCGCGCGGTTGCTGGTGCCTATGTCCAACGGCACGCCAACGACTCCCACCGTCACGCCGGAAGAGACCGCCTGTGCGGGCAGGCGAAACATCGTCGCGGTACCGGCAAATCGGGGCATGAAGTTGCCACCGAGCGGCTGATTGAAGACATGCGGAGACACGTCGTGCGCGTTGACCCGAGTCATCGATTTTCCAAGGAGATCGGCGTCAAAACTGCGAGGCCCCCAAGTGTCCCTGCGCTATTGCAGCCCAGAGTTGCATAGCTAGAATATCCGACGCGCACCGCGGTAGATACGCCCTCCCCCCGCGCATTGCTGCGCCGCGCAAGTAATGTGCCGTGCCTTGCTCGTGACTAGCGCGCAATCACCTATCTGCCGGCTCGCGGGACTGAAAATCCGCGGCATCCAAACCTCACAATAATATTTTCGCGGGTATGTTTTGACTGCATGTGGATGCAGCATCCGCCGGCTACAGACTGTACTCGGTAGGTCCCGCCTTATGTCGGCGCGCCCGAGCCGACGTCGACCAGAATCTTCAAGCCCTCTTGGCGCCGCAACCGTTCGAACCCGCGCTCCATCAAGGCGTCGAACGGAATCGTCT
>JBDUEQ010000139.1:0-61755 GCA_040002315.1 Gammaproteobacteria bacterium | reverse complement strand
AGAGCGGCGCGCACGTTCGACCGTTAAGACTGAACAACCGCGGTATCGATCTTTATTCCCTCCATCAAATCGCGGGTCACAGGCGTCTTGCCGGCGATCTCCAGCAAGCGCTGGATTTGTTCGTTGGTGAGCGGCTTGGAAAATGACAGCCGGCGATCGATATGCGCCTTCTCATCGGCGCGCGTGGTATAGCGCAGGCCGACTGTAATCTTGCCGAGTTCCCAGCCCTTGCGGCCGGCGTACATTCGCAGGGTGATCGAAGTGCAGGCGCCGAGGCTCGCGAGCAGCAGCTCGTGAGGCGTCGAGCCAGAATCGCTTCCGCCACGTTCCAGCGGCTCATCCGAGGTCAAGCGGTGATGGCCGGACGCAATTTGTTGGGCGTAATGATGTTCGCTGATGACTGTAACGTGGGCCATGGGATCTCCTTGCAGCCAGGCATTATAGTCGCCGCAACTGAAAGGGCCATGTGTCGTTGCTAAGCCGTGATCAGCGCTGCCAATGACCGGCAATGTAATGCCACTGGGACCCGACCTTCTCCCATGCAGCACTAACCCAATGGGCGGTGCGGCGCTCCAGGATCCAAGTCCCCGCCACCCATACATAGGAACGTCCGTTCCACTCCCAATGCCCTGCGCCCCAAACATAGCCGTCGCGCTGCGGCGGAGCGTGCTCGATTTGCAGAGGCGGGGGCGGCGTGTCCGTCACGATCTCGGAAGCAGCGTACACACGATGCAAAGAAATCGTTGCGCTGAGCACAAGGCCGGCGCCTAAAAAAAGCAGCGTACGAATGACGGGACGAAGTTCGATGTGACGGGACCGCATGCTGGCCTCTCCTCTACAGATTTGAACGAATCATACGATTATCGTTCAATTTGTCAAGTGGACTGAGGCTGCGTGATAAACCGGAATTCAGCGTATACGGCGCCCCTTGGGCGATCGGCGCTTGGGCAAGGATGCGGCGACAGGACTCGATTTGCGCGACGCCAGTTTCGTCGACGTTGGTTTCACCGCGGTTGATTTCACGGACACCGGATTGTTCTTCCTCGCCAACGCTCTGGTCCCCGCCAAATAAGCAGCGGCGAAGGCGCCGAGATCCGCTTCCATGTCGGCGGCGGTGGCGCTGCGATGGGCAAGTTCGCCGCTGCCGAAATACAGCGTGCGCGTAAGTTGCGTGGCGTTCGGCGCAAACTCCGGCTCACCGGCCACCGCATCGCGCAACATTTCCAAAATAGCGCGGTCGAGCCCTGCGAAAATCTCGCCGGCCAAACTATGGGTATACGAAAACAACTCAGCCGCGTGCGGCGAGCCGCGCACCAGTGCGAATATTGGCCGCTGTTTGGCAATGACGGCATCGGCCAGGCGCGCATCAAGCGGCATATCAGGCTGGGCGAGCGCAGCTTCCACGGCACTGCGTAAAATGTGCGCCATGCGCGCGCACACGGCGAGATATAGCTCGTCCTTGTTCTTGAAGTAACTGTACAGCGTGGCTTTGGCCACATCGGCTTCGCGCGCAACCAATTCCATGGTGACCGCGCGAAATCCTACTTTTTTGAACAATTCCTCAGCGGTGCGCAGCGCCCGCTTGTAGCGGGCACTCTCATCGTTCGCGGCGACTGGCGCTGGGCTGGACACGGGAGAATCATACGATACTCATCCGAGCGGAGCTACGCGTTCATTTCCACTCCTGCGAGTTGCCATTGGACGATTTTCCCGAGAGCAGGCTGCTCAGCAGTCCGCCGACGATGGCACCGCCGATCTGCAGCGCGAGATCCGCTCCCGGATTGTCGCCGGCGCCGCCGTTGCCCGTCATATCCTCTTGCTCAATATGCGAGACCACCCAATCGAATTTGCCGCTGGTGACCGCCGCCTTGCAGTAGCGGCATTCACCGATTTGGTTCAATGACACGGGTGCGCCGCAGCTGGGACAGGTGTTTTCAAGCGTGCCGGGCTTATTCAACGTTGCCACGCCGACCGAGCGCTGGAAGGTCCAGTCCTCGGAGAACGGCCGCACGGTGCGGTCGCCAAACACGATTTTACCCGCAGGGTCGATCTCGTAGTCGGCTGCTGCCGCGCTGATGCGCACGGTCAGGTCATCGAATACGCGGCCGTGCACGATCTGCACGGGCTCGACGCCGCGCACTTCGAGGTTCTCCATGACATTGCGCCGCTGCTGCGCGGCCAGCGTCTCGAGTTGCGCAGCCCAGGCAAAATAGGCGCCGGGACTTAAGAATGCGCGTCCCGCGTCCAGGTTCTGCTTGCACCACGCGTCCTGCAGTGCGAGGAAGGCTGCTTTTGCCCTGTCTTGAAAGGCTTGCAACGCAAAATTCTGATCAGCGGCGCGCAGATTTGCGACCCCTGCGGCAATCGTCGGCGCCGCGACCGCCAGGGTCGAGTCGGCGGAATAGCCTAGAAAGGGAGCGCTCTGCACCTCGGCGACGACCCAGTCAACCGTGCCGTTCGTAACGCTGGCGCGGCAGTGGCTGCAGGTGCCGTCGAGATTCAATCGCAGTTCCCCGCCGCAGGCCGGACAACGCGATGCTGTCACACCGCCGCCGACGGGCGTACGCGCCGCGGCGCCGCGGACAAAGGTCCAACGTTCGCCATGCCGCCCGTCCTCGCCTTCGTCCGATAGGATTCGATTCGCCTCGTCGAGCGTCTTCGCGCGGTACACCAAGTCGAAATGGATCTGAATGCGCTGTCCCTGATCATTGCACTCGGCAGTCTGCAAATGCAGCGCGCGCACATTGAGGCTTTCGAGGCGTGCGTGATGGTGCTGCGCCTTGACCTGATCGATGGTGCTCGACACCGCGGCGAACACCGTGTCGTTCACGAAAGGGCGAATGGCCGCGGCATCGTTCTGCTGCATGCCGCGCTTGACGAGAAAGAACGTCATCTCCGCACGCTGCAGAAAAGTTTCCAATTCGAACCCCGGATCCTGCGTTCGGATGGTGTCGATGGCGGCAGGCAAGGTCGAAGCGGCCGCGCCCGACGTCGCCGTTCCGCCGGCAATCCGGCCCGCAAGCGCACCGCCCAGAGCTGCGCTCAGCGCGGTGAGCGCAGCTTGCGCCGCGGGATTCGCAGCAGCGGCGGATATCCTCTGCGCCGTCGGCGACACCCGACGCATGCGCCGGTAGATCGCGTAAACGATCAGCGCAATGACGATGAGGACGATGATTCCGCCGAGCGAGCCGCCGCTGCCCCCGGAATACGAACTCGAGGAATGACCGCTGCTCGAACTATGGCTGGAGCCCGAATGATTTCCGCCGCCCGTGCGGCCGAGGGCATCGCCTGACGCAACCACAGCCGCTGCCGCCAGAGCGGCGCACCGCGCTGACGGCCGGGTATTCAAGTGAGCGCGGCTCCGCAGCCGGCACAGAACTTAGCGCCCGGCACGGCCGCCGCGCCACATTGAGTGCAGTGCATTGCCTTGGCTTGGGCGATGGCGGTGCCGCAACCGGAACAGAATTTCGCACCGGGTGCGTTCGCTGCGTGGCAATTTGCGCAGGCCACTGTGCCTGCGCCTCCCGCCGGCGCGGGCGCCGGGCCCGGCTGCGCCCCGAGCCCTGAACCTGTTCCCGCGCCGGGTGAGGCGACGCCAAGCCCCGCGACAATGCCGCCGAGGCCCATGCCCACACCCAGCGCGGCAGTGCCGCCGCCGCCGCCGGCCGCCGCACCTTCGCCGATGCCCTTCAATGCAGCACCCACGCCATATTCGCGGAAACCGCCCGCCAGCCGCGTGTAGGCGCTGTCCTTGCGCAGCCCCTTGAGCGTCTGCTCGTCTTCGGGGCTCAAGCTGATGGTGACGTTGCCGAGGCGATTAATTTTCAAGCCATACGGTGCGAGCGGCTCTTGCACGTCGGCGAGCAACGCCGCTTCTATATCTGCTGTGCGGCCGGCGATGCCCAGCACCGGCCACTTCTCGGCCGTGAGCTTGCGCACCACGCCGGTCCGCAGAGCCTTGAGAATTTGTTCTCGCGCCCAGTCGGTAATGAGTTCATTCGAGGCCTGGCGCGTGCCCACCAATTTCAAGATCAACGCCGCCGGATCACTCACCGACAGAGCGTATTCACCGAACACTCGTAAGCCCACGGCCAGGCCTGTTTCCGGATCTTCTATGTTGTCTATCGGTCCGCCGAAGGGCAGGCTGACAAATTCCCGGGTACCGACGAAGTACAGTTCAGCACGGTACATATTGCCGCCGCTCGCCCAGTCGACGATGTCGCCGAGAAAGGGAATCAGCGCGCCGTCCAGAGTGGAGCGACCCTGCGGCAGAGTTCCCGCCACCTTGCCTTCCTTGAAAAATATCGCGGTCTCGTCCGGCTCCACCGTTACCTGCGTGAACTTGCGGATGGTCATATCCGGCCACTTGAAAAGAATCTCTTGCTTGGCGGCATCAGGACGCGCGATGAATTGGCGATTCAAATCAGTGGGTTTGCCGAACAGACTCATAGTTAACCTCTCAGCGGCGTCAACGCCGCTCAAAGCAAGAATATAGACCTAAACGCGGCACAGCGGGCGGCTGCGGCGTGAACGCGAATCCTGGTCATCTTCGATTAAGCGACTGTTCCGCCCAGCTCCCGGTACAGCCAGGCGCGTGCCTTGAGCCAGTCGCGTTGCACCGTACGCAGCGAGATGCCGAGTGCACGCGCCGTGTCCTCTTCGCCGTAACCGCCGAAGAAACGGCATTCCACCACGTCGGCAAGACGCGGCATCTCCTGCGACAAACGCACCATGGCCTCGTTCAGCGCCAGCAATCCCTCATCGGATTCGATCGACATATCGCCGACGTGCGATAGGGTGACATGCAGCCCACCGCCGCCGCGTTTGTCGGCCACTCGTGACTGTGCATAGTTGATGAGGGCGTGACGCATGGCGAGGGCCGCCGCGCGCAGGAAGTGGGTTTCATCGACAAAGCTGCGCGACTGGCCCAAGCGCAGGTAGGCCTCATGTACGAGCGCCGTGGTCTGCAAGGTATGGCCACCGCCGAATCGAGCCCGCGTACGTTGAGCAATGCGCCGCAGCTGCTGATAGAAGGCCGGCAGCAACTCCGCCGCAATGCGCCGCACGTCCGCCGAAGCGCTGCTCGCCTCGAGCCGGGCAAGCGCATCCACCGGCAGCGGGTGTTCTTCAGTCACGGGAGAGATTTTAGCCGCATCAGCTGCGAATGGCTGTAGTCGACGGATTCGTCCACTACGTGAAAGGCTGACGGCGTGCTGGCGGATGTGTGACATATTATTTCGTCCTTCGGTCTACGATTGCGGAGCGACCTTCGCCTGCAGCAGCGCTTCGACGGGACTATTTCCGTGCTGGATGACCATCACTCCCGTCGTGGCCTTGGCGGCGCCGGGCGGCGAAAACATCGACAATCTGAGCCGCTCGGCGGCGGGTGTGGCGGGTATGTCGGCCGACTGCGCCGGCGGACCGCCGCTTTGCGGCGCCAGCATCTTCATGATGTTCTCGGGCGACAACTGCTTCGCCTGCGCGCCTAAGCGACTCAAATCGCCGATGGTCGTGTCATGCCATCCGGGCGGCAAATGCTGCCGGTACCAGTTGACGACGGTGTCGAAGGGACTGGAGGTGACGATGCCGGCACTCGTACCATAGGTGTCGGTTCTGCCGTCCGGCCCATAGGAGATGGCGCTCATCACCGCAGTGACCGAATCGGGATACCGCGGCAGATTAGTTTTGTCGTATTTGAAGTCCCGCGACGACAGAACCTTGTTGGAAGTAGAGTCGCCGCCGACCGTTTCTTCTCCCCCCGGCCCGAGTTGGCCCCCGGCGGCGAGTCTCAGAACCTCGGTCTGGTATTTTTTGCCCTCTGCCATCGTCGCCGGCCCAGCATCGGGCGGCGCTTGGCCTTCTTTCTTCTTGCCGGCCCCCGAGCCTCCCTCGTCGCCGGCATCGGTCGTCCCATTGAAGGTCTCGTTGCCGCCGGAATCTTGATTCGCGACGTCGGGACCCTCGCCACCGCCGCCGGAAAGTTCGCCCGGCCCCCCCTTGCCGCCGCCGCCGCCATCACCGCCGCCGCCAAGGGCTTTATCGCCTGTGCCTACCCTGCCCGCGCCCGGCGCGCCGCCACCCCCGCCTCCTCCTCCACCACCCCCGCTACCCGGAGCGCGCTTACCCCCGCCACCGCCTCCTCCACCGCCGCCGCCACCGCCACCGCCGGCGGCGGGAACCGGACAGTGCGGACAGGCAGGAGCCATCATTCGGCCGAGCAGATAGCCCAACACAAAAAACACAATCAGCGCCAGCACCCACCACATCCAGCGCTTACTCTTTTTGACCGGCACCGGCATCGGCGCCAATGCCGGCGACGCGGCGGCGTCGCCCGCCTCCCGCAGTGCTCCGCAGGTCGTGCAAAAACGCGTCTCCGCGCCCAACGCGGCGCCGCACTTCGTGCAAAACGCGTTCATCGGTGTGCCTTGCGTCGATTGCATGTCCGTAAAGAACCGAGTTCGGGGTTCGAACCCGCCATATCTCGAGCACAGAATGGCGGGATCCACGCATCCATTTGGTTCTATAAGTTGAATCGGCCCGCATACAATCAGGGGATCCCAATGAACTTCTGCAGGCAATTAATCGCAATCTCGCCTCTGGGAACGATTATTTTGGTGCCCGGATCATTGCTGGCGGACCCGCTGCCGGCCAAACCGCCCGTGGCCACCGCAGTCGCACCCCAGCAACCGATCGTTGGCGGCAAGCCGCGTCCGGGAAGTCACTCGGAACTCAATCCTCAGCCGATTCCACCCGGCCACGGCGGCCCAGGCGATCCGCAGCGCTGAGGCAAGGGAGTCCCATGCGCGTTCCTCAACCCTTGAATCTGGAGCCCCTCATTATGAATTGCCCAAAGTGCAAAAATTTCGTCCAACCCAATGCACGCTTCTGCGGTACTTGCGGGCAGTTGATCGAAGCAAGCACGGCTGCCGGTGCAGCGGCCGCAATGTCCGTGGCCGACCACGCCTTGGGTGCCGCCAGCGCGACCGCCGCGGCACCCAGCGCTTCGACTTCCACTGCCTCGGGGGCTCGGGACCCGGCGACGGCGTCAATGCCGGGACTGCTGCAGCGAATCAAGAACATTATGATTAAGCCCAAGATCGAATGGCAGATAATTGCACCGGAGGCGACCTCGCCGGCGCAGCTTTATGTGGGCTATGTGATGCCACTGGCCGCGCTCGCCGCGCTGCTGTCGTTCGTGCGCATGTCGCTCATCGGCGTGTCTCTGCCTTTTAACGGTGTCATCCGTACGCCGATCGGTAGCGGGCTTGTGTACGCGCTGTTGGCATTCGGCTTCGGGCTGGTGGGACTGTTCCTGCTGGCACTGATCATCAATGCACTGGCGCCGACATTCTCCGGTGTACGCGATCAGCGTCAGGCACTCAAGGTGGCGGCGTATTCGTTGACGCCGGCGTGGCTTGCCTCGCTGCTGGCCCTGTCACCGGTTCTGCCGACGCTGCTGCAATTCGTTGCGGGCTGCTATGGCATCTATGTGCTGTACTTGGGTTTGCCTACAATGATGCAGGCGCCGCGCGAGAAAGCTGTCGGGTACACGGCCACCGTAGTGATTTGTACTATTGGGCTCGGCATCCTATTCGGTGTGCTCAGCGCCACCACCGGTTACTTTGGACATCGCGGCCTCATGGGAGCGAGCCCCGCCGAGCAAGCCGCCCAACAAGCCGCGGCGCGAGATCAAGGCGCGGCCGCCGTCGGTAACATCCTCGGCGGTGTTCTGGGCACGGACGAGAAAGGCAAGGCGGGATTGGGCGCGGCGCTTGCCAATCTCGCCAAGGCCGGTGAGCAAAGCGCAGCACAGTCCGCCGCCGCCAACGTTCCTGCGGCCGGCAATGCCGCGTCGAACAGCAACGCCGCAACGAGCGGCAGCAGCGATAGCGCGCAAAGTCCATTGTCCGCGGCCGGCGGACTGGCAACGGCGTTGGGCGGCGCGTTGGGCGGAAGCCGTCGGGTTGATGTCGTGGACTTCAAAACGCTTACGGCGATGCTGCCGGCATCGCTGCCAGGCATGAAGCGCACGGACGCGCGCGGCGAGAACCAGGGGGCCGTCGGCGTGAAGACATCGTCCGCCAGTGGAAGCTATCAAGGCGACAATGGCGCCAGCGTGCATATCGAGATCTCGGATATGTCCGGCGTCTCGGGCCTGATGGATTTGGCCGGAGCGCTCGTCCAGAACACCACCTCGGAAAGCGATTCCGGCTTCGAAAGAGATCAGACCCTCGACGGCCGTACCGTGCACGAGAAATACGACGCGAAAGCCCGCAAGGGCGAAGCCAGCGTCATGCTGGCGAAACGATTCCAGGTGGAAGTGACCGGCGATGGGGTCGACATGCGCGCACTGGAGCAATCCTTGAGCAAAATCGACCTAGCTCGCCTCGAATCCATGAAGGATCAGGGCGGTCAAGCGAAGTGAGAGCGGCGGCGGCAAGCGTCCTTTGGATCATGTTGGCCAGCGCGGCGACGCCATTCCTGGGCTGTTCCGACGCCTCCGCGCCCGGGCATGCCGATGGATCGCCCCGCGCGTTGAACGGCATGACTGCGGGGATACATGCAGCCGTGAGGGCGGCAGCAGAGCCGGCGTGCGAATACGTGCTTAAAATCGAGGATGTGGCCGGTCTTCTCAACGCGCCGATCACGGCGACCAGACGCGTCTCCGGAGACGCGCAGTCCTGCGAATTTCTGACGGCGGGTTTCCCTGCAATTACGGTCAGCGTCCGTCCCGGGTTGGGACAAAGTACGGTCGAGGCGTGGACCAGCGGCAAGATGCCGTTGAAGGTAAGTCCGTTGACCGGCATCGGCGACGCAGCCGTGTGGCAGGAGAGTCTTCACGAACTGATCGCCGAAAAGAACGGCCTGTTGTGCGACATTCAGGTGCGGGGTTCTGCCGACGATCTCGCGCTGGGAACTCAAACGCTACCTGACGCGCTCGGGGCGCTGTGCAATAAAATCTTCGCTGCGGGATGACGGCTGCCGCCGTTATTTCAGGCGGTACGCCTGCCGCTGTACACTGCTAAACAGCATGCAATCGAGCGATCAAACGGGCCCCGGCCTTTCACAGCGCCAAAAAGAACGCGTCGATGCGTTGCTCGATGAGTTGTTCGATTTGCCGGCAGAGCGTCGTCTGGCGGCATTGCAGGACCGATCAGGCGAAGATGCCGCCGTGCTCGCAGAAGCAGCCAGCCTGCTGCGTGCCGCCGAAGCGTCGGGAGAATTCATGAAAGGTCCGGCACGACCCTCCGTGCAGGCCCCATCGCAGGACGGTGCCGTCGGCCAGCGCCTCGGTGCCTGGCGCATCACCCGGCTGATCGGGCGCGGCGGCATGGGCGAGGTGTACGAGGCGCTACGCGCACAGGGTGACTTCGAGCAACGAGTGGCCATTAAGCTGCTGCAGCGCGAAGCGGGGGCGCAGTTGGAACGATTTCAGGCGGAGCGGCAGATTCTGGCGCGCTTGGAACATTCCGGCATCGCGCGTCTGTACGACGGCGGCGTGACCGACGATGGCCGCCCCTTCATGGTGATGGAGTATGTCGAAGGGCGCTCCATCATTGAATTCTGCACATCGACCGGCGCATCCTTTGAACAGCGGCTGCAACTCTTCATACAGGTGTGCGACGCAGTCGCCTACGCGCATCGTAACCTCATCGTGCATCGCGACCTCAAGCCGTCGAATATCTTGGTCACTGCCCGCGGCCAGGTGAAGTTGCTCGATTTCGGCATCGCCAAGCTGTTGGACTCACAGCGCTCGCAGCTCACTCTGGCGGCGGCCGCACCGCTGACTCCCATCTGCGCCGCGCCCGAACAATTGACAGGCGATCCGGTCACAACTGCCACGGACGTCTATGCGCTTGGACTGCTGCTGTTCGAACTCTTGACCGGCACACATCCGTGGATTGGCACAGACACGCCGGTATTGCAGGCGCTGCGAACGGTGTTGCAGCGTTCGGCGCCGTTGGCCAGCCGCACAGCGGAATCAAGCGACGATGCACCCGTGCCCTCGCGTTTGATACGGGGCGACTTGGACGCGATTATTTCCAAGGCATTGCGCACGGAACCGGCGCATCGATATTCGACAGTGGAGTCGTTGAAGCTCGACGTCGAACGGGTACTGCGCGGCGAGGCGGTTGCAGCGCGCGACGGCGCCCGCCTCTACGTCATGGCGCGTATGTTGCGCCGCTATCGTTGGGCGGCCGCTGCCGCCTTGGCTATTTTCATCTCCTTGGCGGGAGGGCTCGGGGTGGCGGCGTGGCAGGCGCATCGCGCCGCCGTCGAACGTGATATCGCGCGCAGGGATGCTGCGCGCGAAGAGGCGGTGCGGTACAACCTGACCCGGCTATTTCGCACGGCGATCGCCGATCACGGCGCGCAACCGGCAACCGCGAAGAACATGATCGACAGCAGCGCTCAGCGAGTCCTGCGCGAATATCACGATCAGCCACAACTCGCGGGTCAAATCGTTCTGACGCTGGCCGATCTCTACGGCGCCCTGGAGGATGTCACCGGCGCGGATTCCCTGCTGGAGGGGTTTCTGGCCGAAGCGAATTCGCAGGCGGATCCCGCGGCGTTGGCGGACGCACGTCAGAAATTGGCCAACATCGAATTGTTGCGCGGACACACCGATCGCGCGGCCGCATTGCTGGACCAAGCCGATGCATTCTGGGCCAGGTCGCCGGGCGTGAACGTGGAGGAGCGCCTGGAAGGCTTGGTCGTTCGGGCGCGGCTGCAGCGCACACGCGGGGATCTCGACGGGGCTATCGCGACGATTCGCGAGGCTATCAAACAGCGCACGGCCTTATCTGGCCACGACCATCGCGAGACCGCGATTCTCTATAACTCCCTGGCCATCTCACTGAGCGCCGCCAACCGCCTCAGCGAAGCGCTTGCGGCCTATCACGAAACCACCGCCATCTACCGCGCCCTCGGGCTCGGCGACGGAGTCGATGCGCAAATCATCGTTGCCAACACCGGCACACTGGAATTGCGCACGGGGCACCTGCGGGAAGCCGAGGTGCTACTGAAAAGCGCGGTCGAGCGCGAGCGCTCGCTGGCGGGCGATTCCGCAGCCGTGGCCGCTGCCATGGGTTACTACGGCAAAGTACTTGCCATTACGAATCGCAATGAGCCCGCTATTTTAATGCTGCATGAGGCCACCGAGTTGGCTGCCCGCTACACCGGCGCCGGCAGTCCGCTCACCCTGCAGAACCTCTTGTTTTTCGGCGAGGCACAACTCGCCGGCGGCGATTTGCAAAAAGCCGGCACGACGCTCACCAACGCACATGACACAGCTCTGTCGCAGTACGGCGCCTCACACCCTCTCACCTTGCGCACCGGATTGGGGCTGGCGCAGTTCAATGCAGCGGCGGGAGACAGTGATAAGGCCCAGGTGCAGTTGATGGAAATCGTGGCCGGGCTGCGCAAATTGGGCGCACAAAGTGAAACAAATCTCGCCCAGGCGCTCGAGGCCCTGGGCGACGTGCAATTGAGCAAGAGCGAAATTCAGCAAGCGGCTGCGACATTGCGTGAGGCAGTGGCACTTCGCGAAAAGTCCCCCGATGACACCTGGGAATTGGCGCAGGCGCGCGAACGATTGGCAGAGACCTTGGCCCGGACCGGCAGCGATGCCGCGCCGGCCATGCTGAGGAAGGCGGAGCACGACTTGGAATCTCAACTCGGCGCCAATCATCCGCAGACTTTGCGCGCGAAATTCGCGTTGGCCCATTTGCGGATATGACCATCTGTCTACGCTGTGCGCCGGTGGGTTGATGGACACCGTATCCCGATCACTTCCCAACGGGCAACATTGCATACACTATGACATCGTGAATATCTATCGAATGGGCAATTCTGAGAAAACGTCCATCGAGATATTCAAGTGCAGCGATTCACCGGCGCACCAATAAGCAGGGATCAGGTGCCGTCGCTTCCTCCGAACCGATAATTGGCCTCGACGAAGAACGCTCGCCCAATCGGGCTGAACCAACGGCTGGCATAGTAGGGATAGCTGGTCCAGGTGCTGTCGTTGTTGCCGGGCTTCGTGTCCAAAAGATTATCGACGATGAAGGTCAATGCACCACGCTTGGTAACGCGGTAGTTGAGCGACGCGTTGTACACCGAAGTGGGTCTGCGCCGGTCCGTGCCATCGTAATTCGGCAGGCCGCCGATACGCGAGCCATGCACCGTGGTCGTGAAATCCCCGATGCTCCACGCCGCCGAGTAGCTGGCCTTGTTGCGCGGGATGACATAGTAGTACCAGTCGGTCAGTTCGCTATCGACGGGGCCGCCCGGAAACAGCTGTATGGTATGGGTCAGCACGTCGGTAAACCCCAAGTTGAAGTCGAAATTACCGATGCTGTCGGTGCCGAGCAGATAGTGTGCGTTGAGGTCTATCCCCGAGGTACGATCCACGGCCGCATTGATGGGCAGAACCAACACCGACGTGATGCCCGACGGGTTGCTGGGATCGGTGGGCGAATTGCGCACTACCTGGCTTAAGACTTGCTGGCACTGCGCTGAATTGCCGTTCACCGGCGCACCGCCGGGGGTCTGGCCGAGGCGGCAATCCGCCTCCTCGCGCAGAATCGTGTCGCTGTCCTGGAATTCCACTTCGTTCTTGAGTTTGATGAGGTAGTAGTCGACGGTGACTTGTAAAGACTTGATCGGCGCGAACACCAATCCATAGGTCAACGAAGTGCTGGTCTCATCCTTGAGCGCCGTGCTGCCGTGGCTCCTGCCGTTGAATCCGATGTCGCCATTGGTACAATCATCGACGTAGTCGGGTGCACTGGAGGGTTCGTCGCGCCGGCATAGGTAGTAGTCCGTGCCGCCCGAACTCGAGCCGCTCAAGCCCGCATAAAGATAGGCCAAGTCGGGCGCTCGAAAGCCCGTGCCGACGGAGCCGCGTATCAGCAGGCTGTTGAACGGACGGTATTCCAAGCCCGCGTTGTAGGTGAACTTGCCCGACGAATTGCCGCTGTACCGATAGCTGTCGAAGCGGCCCGCCACGTTCGCGGTCAGCTTGGAGAATATCGGCGCCCTTAGTTCAGAGGCGAATCCGAAATGATTGCGCGAGCCCACCGCGCCGGTGTTGTGCAAGCCGAAGTAGCTGCCGTCGAGCGACAACGGATCGGGCACGAGCCCGAAGTACTGACTGCCGTATTCGGCGACACCGGCAAATCCGACCGGACCTGCAGGCAGTTCGAACAGCTTCCCATTGTTCACGGTGAAAGTGAAATTCTCCGAGCGGCTCTTGTCGTTATCGATGGAGTCCTGGGTGATCGAGCGGAATTGGGCAACCGTCAACGGGGTGTAAAAGCGGCTGATGGGTGCGTTGTAAATGTCATAGCCGCTGTCCGGATCGACGCCCAGCGACGGACCCAGGTACAGCGCCTGAGCTTTGGCCGACACGAGCGCCGGCCATTTCTGCTCCAAGCGGTTTTGCGAGTGCCCGAACAAGGCTTCGTAGCGCCAGCCGCCGTCCCCGAATGCGCCCTTCACGCCCGTATTGATCGACAGCGTATTGTTGATGTTGTGGATTTCGCCCGGTTCGAACCCACCGTTTTCCTCAATGGTAAAATAGCGGCGCTGCCACTGCTCGACCTGGCCCGTGGCCTGATTGAAGAATGGTATCGGCGTGGAATCGCCGTTCAGCTTGTAACTGTTCTCCCACTGCAGCGGCGTGTTGTAGCTGATCTGATTCGAATAACCGGCTTGTATATCGAGAAACAGGCTGGCGTTGTCGGTGAGGCGATACGTGGCCGAACCGTAGAAATTCGCAGCCTTGCGGCCATTTTCCAGTGTGCCGTAGCCCACATCGCGATAGCTGCCGCAATAATAGCCCGGGTCGCCGGTGTTGCCGGGTGCATAGCCGTCGCGCGATGCTCGGAACACCGAGCCATGATCCAGGTGGGAAAGAGAGTTACAGGTCGCCTGTCCCGGGTCGAGATAGTTGCCGTCGATGTCGATGCGCGTGAATACCGGGCTCGCATTGATGTCCGCCGGATCGCCGGGGCTGTCCAGGCGCGAATCCGCAAAATTGCGCTGATAGGCCCACAGCGGCTGCTGCTTGAACAATTCCACCCCAAATACCGCATCGAATCTATCATTCGAGTAGCCGCTCGAAATCTGCAGACGCTGCGACGAGCCGCCGCCGTGCTGCGTCGCGCCCTCGCGAAAATCGATGGTGGTGCCATCGGCCTTCTGTTTGAGAATGAAATTAATGACGCCGGAAATCGCATCCGAACCATATACCGCGGAGGCGCTGCCGCTCAATATTTCGATACGGTCGATCAGCGACGTCGGGATGTTCGAAATATCGGTGAAATTGCTGGCGCCGTCATAAGATTGCGGATAATCGGCAACGCGCCGCCCGTTCACCAGCACCAGCGTGTGATTGGGCCCCAAGCCGCGCAAATCGACGGCCTGAGCGCCCGGGGAAAAGCCGTCGGTGTTTTGATTATTGTCCAACGCGCCCAAATTCTGGGTGAGCGCGGACATCACGTCCGACACCGTGGCAAAACCGTTGTTCTTGATGTCCGCCGCGGTAATGGTCACCACCGGAGCAGGACCTTCAACGGCAGTACGCGGGATGCGCGAGCCCGTGACGACCACCGTCTCCAGAGTCGGCGATGCTTCGCCCGTTGATATATCTTGCGAATCGGCAGCCGCCAACACGTAGCCGCTGCCCAATGTCGCGAGCACGACCGCAGCGATCGAAATTCTCTGCATATTTCTCCCCAACCGACGCTTGCTATTTTTCGTCCCTACGCTCCGCGACCGCCGGCCCAAGTCTCGGTAATGTTCCCCACCGTTCCTAGCCGGCCTTGCGTTTCGTCAGTGCGTTCGGTAGTTTTTAACATGGTGGCAACATTGCAGCAAGGCCACGCCTCGGATGCTGCAGCGTCGATTGCGAGAATCTCTTACATGTACCGCCGCCGTCTCCGCTCCATTTCTTTTGCCGCGTTTGCCGCGGCCATCGTGGCATCGATGGGATATACGCTGCCATCAAGTGCTTCGGCATCGCCTACGGCAGCCAAGGCCGGCAACTACCGCGATAAGAATTTCGATTACTTCGTCAGCGGCAACCCCGCCCTGCCGCGCGCCGCGCACACTGATTTTACGCTGGCGTTGATGGGCGGCGGCGGCCTTGTCGATGCGGCCTACGCTGCCATCGCCGTGCACGCGGGACACGGCCACATCGTGATACTGCGCGCCGTCGCCGACGACAGCTTCGACCCGGAAGACGGCGACCTCGGCAAGACGTTCATGAACGCCTGGGGACCGGTGATCTCCGCCGAGACCATTGTGTTTCACCATCGAGAAGCGTCGTTCGATCCGCGCGTCATCGCGGCGCTGAGCGCAGCGGACGGGATTTTTCTCGCCGGCGGCGATCAGGGAAATTACATTCGGTATTGGAAGGGCACGCCGGTGCAGGAAGCGCTCAACGCCCACGTTTTAGCCGGCCGGCCGATCGGCGGCAGCAGCGCCGGGCTCGCCATTTTGGGTCGCTACAGCTACACCTGCCTGGATGGCGAGAGCATGGAATCGAAAACCGCGCTCGCCAATCCCTACCAATCCGGAGTGACGATCGAAAACGATTTCCTGCATTTACGGTGGCTCGAAAGCGTCATCACCGACACGCATTTCTCCAAGCGCAGCCGATTGGGCCGGCTCATCGTGTTCGTGGCGCGCATCAATCAGGATCACCCGGCCGACAAAGTGTTCGGCATCGGCGTCGATGAGAAGACTGCACTGCTCGTGAGCGCGGACGGCATCGGCCGGATCGCGTCGGGCTCGGCGGGCAGCGCCTGGATAATCATGCCGCAGCGGCCGGCGAGCACTCTGGTCAAGGGTCAACCCCTGACCATCAAGGATATCCGCATCGTCCGCCTGGATCAGGCGGGCAGCATTAATTTCCAGAACCGCGAGATAAGCCGTCCGACTGTCGAAGTCATCGACTCCATCGAAGGGGGCGTCCCGGCTTCGGACGTACTCACCTCGCCGATGATGATGCGCAGCGGAGTTCCGCCCGACGAAGGCTAGCGCAATCGGACATTCGGCGGCAAATGTCCGACAATTCCGCCACCGTGTCCGCTATCGTAAATCGAACTGGCGGCCAAGGACATTTATGAACGAGCAAATTTTGCGCGGCTTTTCGAGCAGCACTGCAGCGGGCAGTGTAGTGCCCGGGATCATACTGCTGGCCGCCAGCCTGCTGGAAATTCTGGCGATGGCGCACCACCCCTCCGTGGACACCTCCGATATCACGGTAGCGCTGGCGCAAATCGCTGAATTCTCCGAGCACGCCGCCGTCGTTCATGGCGTGTGGCTGTCACTGATGCTGATGGTGCTCTATGGTTGTCGGAGTTCGCGCTGGGCCGGGGAATCGCTCGTCCCCTCATCCGCAGTGGGGCCATCGCCTACGGCTTCGGCGCGATTGCCATGATGGGTGCTGCGCTGGTCAGCGGCTTCGTCGTCCCCGATGTGGCCGCCCTGACGCCGCACCTTTCAGCCAATGATTTGCAGATTAATGCGCAGCTTCTGATCCTGTGCCGTGTGCTCAATCAGAGCAGCGCCAATTTCGGAGCCGTCGCAATGTGTGCCGGGATTGGCTTGTGGGATGTCCGGCTTGCTTCATTTGAATGTGAGCGGCATGAGTACAGTGATGCTGGCGCAGGCGATCTGGTACGTCGCCGTCGCGGTGCTCTTGATGAACAGCGCTACGGCAACTTCGGCTCCACGAACATCAGGGTAGACGCCGGCCGCGCGGCGCGCAGCTTCACGCTAACGTTCTCGGCCGCCGCCATTACCCTCAGCACATTCTCACCGGCCACCTTGGCGATGTCGGCGTCTGTCCAGCCGCGACGCATCAGCTCCACCAGCAGCGCCGGATACTTGTCGACTCCTTCGAGCCCCACCGGCGTATCCTCGATACCGTCGAAGTCAGAACCCAGCCCGACGTGATCGACGCCCGCCACTTGGCGTATGTGCTCGATGTGATCGGCCACCTGCGACAGCGTCGCGCGCGGCATCGGATGTTTTGCAGTCCAGTCCGCGAGCGCCGCCTTGGCGCGCTCCGGCTGGCCGATGTACAGCCCTACATAGGGCGGATTGTTGAATCGCGCACGTTCGGCCGCTTCGTCGGCGTCCCAACGATTGCGCTCATACGACACGTAGCCGGGCGCGAAATTGACCATGACGACACCGCCGTTCGCGGTGACCAGCCGCAAAACGTCGTCGGGAACGTTGCGCGGGTGATCGTCGATTGCCCGCGCGGAAGAGTGCGAGTAGATCACGGGCGCTTCGCTGGCGGCGAGCGCCGCCTTCATGGTGTCCGGCGACACATGGCTCAAGTCGACCAGCATGCCGAGCCGGTTCATTTCGCGAACCACCTCAATGCCGAAGGGAGTGAGGCCGTGATGGACTGGTGAGTCGGTTGCAGAATCCGCCCACGCAGTATTGAGCGTGTGCGTCAAGGTCATGTAGCGGGCACCCGCATCGTACATCTGGCGCAGGGCGGCCAGGGAATTGTTGATCTGATGCCCACCCTCGATGCCGATCATCGCGGCAATCTTGTGCGACTTATGAATGCGGCGCACGTCCGCCGCGGTGTATGCCATTTCGAAGTCGGCGGGATACTGCGCGGCCATCCGCTTGACCAAATCCATTTGTTCCAACGTGGTCTGAATGGCCTCGGGGCCTTTCATGCCGCTCGGAATCCACACCGACCAGAACTGGCCACCCATGAGGCCCGCGCGCATGCGGGGAATATCCGTCATCAATGCGGCGCCTCCCGCGGGGAACGGCAGATGCGAGGTGTCTGCTTTTAGATCCAAGGCCGACGGATCGCTCTTGAATCGATCGCGGATCTCCCACGGCAAATCATTGTGCCCGTCAATCAGCGGAGTACGCAGCAGCAGTGTTTCCAGCCGATGCTGGTAGTCGTTCGCTCCCCATGAGCTCAAAGGAATCAGAATCAACAGCGGAAGCAGGCCAATTCCCAGGATCTTCACTGCTCGTAAATGCCTCATTCTTATAGTTCCTGCGGTGACGGACAGAAGCGCCATAGTATCAGTCGAAGGCAACCTCGACGGGCTCGGCACCGGCCATCGTTCCCCGCACTGTTTCCCCACGTAGGATGGGACCCACACCGGCGGGGGTGCCCGTGAAAATCAGATCGCCCGCGGCCACTGCGACATAGGTCGACAAAATCGCAATGATGTCCGCGACGCCCCAAATCATCTCCTTAAGATCGCCGGCCTGCCGCAGATTGCCGTCGATGGTCAGAGTGATCGCGCCCGCGGACGGCGGCATTCCCAGAATCAAGGGACCGACGGGCGCGGAATGATCGAATCCTTTCGACATGTCCCAGGGACGACCGGCCTTTTTTGCCTCCGTTTGCAGATCTCGTCGCGTCAGATCGATGCCGACGGCATAGCCGAAGATGAGCGCCGGTGCACTCAGCGGCGCCAGGTCGCTGCCGCCCGCACCCAAGGCGACGACCAGTTCAACCTCGTGATGCAGGTCGGCGGTGCGCGGCGGATACGGCAGCCGCTGCCCGCTGTCGACCACCGCGTCGGCCGGCTTGGTGAAGAAAAACGGCGGCTGGTGTAAAGGGTCCGCGCCCATTTCGCGCGCGTGCTCGGCGTAGTTTTGGCCTACGCAAAATATGCGCCGCACGGGGAATCTCTGGCGCGAGTCCGCGATGGCTATGGTCGGCACGGCAAATTCGGGGATCTTGTTCATGGTTTGGCCAGTATGCCCGGCCTTGTAGGCAGACGCTTCTGGCGGGTCAGGCATTGTTAAACTCAGAGGTTACTGTATAAACATTGCGTATGTTATTGTCAGATATGATTTATGTATCGTGTTGTAAAGAATAAATGTGCTGGTACGGAATTGACAATATAGCTCTAAATTGTCTAATATGTATTTGTGAACCTGATCTCGGCCCTGGAAACTGAACGTAGCGATGCCCGCCATTTGGCGCTGCTGGATGCGGCCGTGGGCGTATTCGCCCGCTATGGCTTTCGCAAGGCTTCCATGGACGAGGTAGCCCGGGCTGCGGGCGTGTCGCGCCAGGGGTTGTACCTGCAGTTCGCCAATAAAGAAGAGTTGTTTCGTCGAGCGCTGGAACACTCACTCACACTGCAGCTGGCGGCCGCACTCGCGGCCCTGGCGCGCACCGACATTGGGCTGGAGTCCAGGCTGATCGCGGCCTGTGATGCGTGGTCCGGCCGATTCGTAGGGTCGCTGGCGGCCGATGCCACAGACCTCATGTGTGCAAGCACGTCGCTCGCGGGTGCGACGCTCACACGATTTGAAAGCCAATTCGAGTCCGCGGTGGCGGCCGCCATTGCGGACTCGCCTCTGGATGGGTATTGCGCCAAAGCGGGCCTGAGCCCAAACGAGCTGGCGCGCACCCTGCATGCGACGGCGCGGGGCCTGAAGCACAGTTGCCTATCTCGAGATGAATTTGTGAAGGGTATGACGGTGGCGGCGCGAATGTTTTGCGCCCCGTTGAATCAACGCGGGTAGAGGTTTATATGGCCAAGTCAATTCCATTCGGCGCCCGCGCGACAGCGGATAAAGTCCTTGCCGGCATCGATCTCTCGGGCAAACGTTTTGTGGTGACCGGCTGCAATTCCGGCATCGGGTTCGAAACCATGAGCGCACTGACCGCCAACGGCGGCCAGGTCTTAGGCCTCGCCCGGACGCTTCCCGATGCCAGGGCTGCATGCGAAAAAGTGAGCCCTGGCGCAATTCCTCTAGCATGCGACTTGGCGGATCTCGAATCTGTGGCTGCGGCAGCGGATGCCATCCGTGCCCTGCCGGACCCCCTAGATGCCATCGTTGCCAACGCCGGCGTCGCCAATCTGCCAACTCTGCAGACTCGTTACGGTGTCGAGATGCAGTTTCTGGTCAATCACGTCGGCCACTTCGCCCTGCTCAATGAACTGTCGGAGCGGGTACGCGACGTGAGTGGGCGCATCGTCATCGTGAGCAGCAGTGCGGCCATCCATCAGGCACCGCCCGAGGGCATCATGTTCGATAACCTAAACGGCCAAGAGTTCTACAAGCCTTTCCTGTTCTACGGCCAGTCGAAGCTCGCGAACGGCCTTTTTGCCAAGGAACTGTCGCGCCGCTTGAGCCCGCGCGGCATCACGGTCAATTCCCTGCATCCCGGCGCCACGCGCGGCACCGGCCTGAATCGCAGCGTCGCATGGCCATTGCGAATGGCCCTCAAGATCGGCCAGACATTCGTGAAATCCGCGTCGCAAGGCGCGGCAACCCAGGCGCTGCTGGCCGCGAGTCCGCAAGTGAGCGGGATCACGGGAGAGTTCTGGGCGAACTGTCAAATCTCGAAGGGTAGTCCATTGCTCGAGGATGCCGAGCTTGCCACGCGTCTGTGGCGGGTATCCGAGGACATCGTGGCGCAGCATCGTTCCCGCCCGGCAGATTCCCTGCGTCAGGCGGCCTAGCCTTCAAGTCAGTTCACGGCGGCCGCAGCTTGCGCCAGTGCGGCCGATCTAACGGTGGCGGAGTACGACACCACCCAGATTACGGCTTCAGCTGTCCGCGAATCTCGCCCGGCTGGTGTTGGGCGCTGTGGACGTTCACATACAGGTTCCCCGCCTTGTAACTCGCGTATTGGTCGTCCGTGAGTTTGGAGCCGTCCGGCACCAACCACACGCCTTCGCTGCTCTTGGTCAGCGTGATGATCGGAGGTCCGGCCTGACCCGGCGCTCCCACGTGGATGTGCGCCACCGTGCCATCGATGCCCGTCGTCTTGACGGTACCGGTGACCGACTTGTCCGGGGCGATCGAAATTGTGCCCGATCCCGAAGCCTTGGTGGTGACCGGAGGTGTCTCGTCAGCGCCGTTCAAGGTCACTTTAACGTCAGCGCCGAATGCCGAGGCTGCGAGGGCGATTAAGGCCGTGGCGGCGAGCACGGTTCGAATACCGGTAATATTAAACGATTGACTCATGGTTGGCTCCGAGGACTAAGGGGTGGGTTGAGCGATGGGCTGCGACTTACTTGCCTAAGTTCTCCGCCGCAAATCCCCAATTGGCCAGCTTGTCCAACAGGGCGTTCACGTAATCAACGCGGCGGTTCTGATAGTCGAGATAATAAGCATGTTCCCACACGTCGACGGTCAGCAGCGGCTTCACTCGCTGAGTCAACGGCGTGTTCGCATTGTCCGTCTTCACCACTCTGAGCTTCTCGCCGTCCTGAACCAGCCAGGCCCAGCCGCTGCCGAATTGCTGGGTGGCGGCCCCCGACAATTCCTTCTTGCATGCTGCAACGCCGCCGAAGGATGAGTCCATCAGTCGTTTGAGCGCGTCCGGCGGCTCGCCGCCACCGTTGGGTTTGAGGCTGTTCCAATAAAAGGTGTGATTCCAAGCCTGCGCGGCATTGTGGAAAATCGCGGTGTGGTCCGATTCGCCGGCCGTTGCTCTGACGATTTTCTCCAGCGGCATATCCGCAAATTCGGTGCCGATGATGAGCTTGTTCAACGTCTCCACATAGCTCTTGTGATGCTTGCCATAGTGGAAGCTCAACGTGGTCTCGGAAATGACGGGCTGCAGCGCGTTGCGCTCGTAGGGCAGCGCGGGCAGCGCGATAGCGTTGGATGACCTAATTACGGCGTTCATGGAAGATCCTACTTGGCTGGCTCAGGGTCACGTTAAGGGTGCAGGCATGGACGCGCTGCCGGTATCCTCCACCTTTGCACGTAGGCGTTTACTGACGGCTGAACGAGCGGGTTAGAAGACGTAGGGTACGACCATGCGCATTCCAGCCACCTGCACCGCAGGGCGTGATCCGGGGCGTGCTCCCGTGTGGCTACTCGCCATACCCTGGCCGCTTGCCGAACCCTTGGTGCAGAGGCGCACGTCGCCGCTCTTGGTGTGGACTTGCACCTGTGCGCGCCCCTCCCCGCTCTTGAACTGCAACCGCGAGCCCGGGCCATACCGGGACTCCGTGGCCTTGGGACCGAAGCAATTGTTGATTTCGCCGCTGAAAGATTGCACATCGAATTGTGCGGCCGGCGAGCCGGCAAAAGTCATGCTCACATCGCCACTGACGGACTCGCTTTCGATCTGCGCGTCGGGCGCCACCGCCAGCTGCGCGCTCAGATCTCCCGAGACACTCTTAAATCTTCCACGCGAAACAGCAGCGAGCTCGAGCGTCGCACTGCCGCTCACGGTTGTGACGTCCACATCGCCGCTGCCGCTGATGAGTTGGATATCGCCGCTGATGGACTTGATCTCGATGGTCTTGGCGGAGTGCGCAGTCAGCCGCACGTCGCCGCTCACCATGCTGACCCGCACATCGCCGCCCACCTCGCCGCTCACATCGCCGCTGACTCCCTGCAACTTCAGATCCCCGGTCAAGGCGCTCACCTTGAAATCCGCGCTGACCAACGAGGCCGACACCATGCTCTTGGCCGGCACATGAACGATGAGGTGCGCCTCGCCGTCCGAACCCCAGTTGTGAGATCGCGACACCACATGGATGGAGATACGGGTGCCCGCGCTCGTGACATCCACTCGCTCCACACTATCGCCGGTGGTGCCGCGGACCTCCACCTCGTTGCGATCCCAGCCCGTGACCTCAACCTTGCCGGAGACGTTGACGATCTCCACTTCGCCTTGCGGATCCGCCGGCCGGTGCTCATCGATCTTCTTGCTGGCATGTACCAGCGACCAGGGCACGAAGGCCGCAATCGCACAGACCGCGATCCAGCTGCCGCAGAGGCGGCCCGTCGGGAGTATTTTCGACATCGGTTATGTCCTCGTCATCGTGGGTTGAGTAGCCCGCACGACGTGCTCGTACAGGTCAAGTTCATCGTGCGAAGTGCTCTGCCACAGCTGCTCGAGCACCGGGCTCGCGGGGTCGCTCGCCAGCGCCTTACGGATGTCCTCGTGCGCATGGCGAATGACGGCGAGGCTCGCTTCGATTTTGGCACGCGTGGCGGGGTCGAGCAGCGTGAGTCGCTCGCGAAAGCTCGCTTCCAAATCGTCGCGCGCCGCCACGTAGTGTGGGTTGCGCGGCTCGTCGAACGCAGCGGCGTGCGCCCCCGTCGCGCGTACAGCAGGCTCCTGCAGCGCAGGCGCCTGCGCCGTCACGGGAACGGCCGTTGTCGATGGGCGGCTATGTAGCACGGCCCAGGTCAAAGCGCTCGCCAAACAGGCGCCGGCAATCCCCGCTGCAGCCGCGAACAGCAGCGGATGTGGCCGATCGCGTGGGCGCCGCACGCCGCGCTCAAGGCGACCGGCAACGCCGGGCCAGAGGTTTCGGGACGGCTCGATGTCCGGGCTCAGGGACGCGAGCGCGTCGTCGAGCGATTTATTCACGGGATCATTCATCGTGATTTCTCCAATCCAAGCGCGGACGCCAACAGGCAGCGCGCACGATGCAGTTGAGCCTTACAAGTGCCCTCGGCAATCCCCAAGGTCTGGGCCGCCTCGGCATGACTGAAACCATAGATGCCCACCAACACCAACACATGGCGCGCACCCTCGGGCAAGCCTGCGATGACCCGCTCCAAATCGAGCGGCGGACCCTCACTGCCGGGATCCGCCACATCGGGCAGGCCTGCGGCGGGCTCGGCAACCTCGTATTCGGCGCGCAATCCCCGGCGCCGCGCGAGTACGGTATGCACCGCGATGCGATGCAGCCAGGTCGTGAACCGGCTGCGCTGCTCGAAACCACCTAACGACCGCCATGCGGCGACAAAGGATTCCTGAGTGCAATCCTCGGCCGCCTCGCGCTGGCCGGTAAGGCGCAGGCACAAGCCGTAGACGCGGGGCGAGAATTGACGGTAAAGGCGCTCGAAGGCGCCCAGGTCGCCCCGGGCCGCGGCGGCAATGAGATCTATCGGCTCAGCGGCGGCATCCATCGTCCCCGCACTCTTCAGCAATTGAACCATTCCCGTCCTTTTCCCCTGCGTCTATCCCATTGGAGGGAAGCAGCAGCGAAAAGGTTTGAATCGAGTCAATGCTCGCTGACGTCGATCATGTTGTCATCGGAGACTCGGTCGATCAGCTTGTTGTAGGGGTCGATGCCGGCGCGCGTCGGCTTCTGGTCCACCACCATCTCAAAGGTTTGACGTTCCTGGGTGATTTTCTCGCGCCGCACATACAGGGGCTTTTCCTCATCCTTCACCCCTGAAAACACACCGACGTCGATGTAATCCGCGATCGGCATGGGGGTTTCCACCCCATTCCCGTCCGCTTGCACTTTGCGTGCCTGCACCGCCAGCGACACCGCATACTTGCCGTCGGCCCGTTGATGGTATGTCGCGGAGAGGGTCTTGTTGTCGTAGAGAACGATGCGGTTGAAGCCGTCGTCAATCAAGTATTGCAGTTCAGGCGGCGTCTGCGCGCGCAGCGCATCGACCAGCTGCCGCGTGTCGGGATAGGGCTCATCCTCCGCCGCAGTGCCGCGGGTGCTTTGCACGGCATCGGCCTGATTCGCGGCGTTCGTGTAGCGGTACTGCGTGAGGAAATTATGCAGCGCGAAATTCACCTTATCTTCGCCGATATAATCCGCCAGGGTATACATGATCTGTCCGCCCTTGTAATACCAAACATAGTCTTCGCGCTGCACCAGTGCCAGCGGCCGTTCACGCCGTACTTCACCGGCGCGGCCGCGCAGGTAGCGATCCAAGAAATGGCGCAGCACCCGCCGCATGTAGTCCTTGCCGTACTTCTGCTGCATGACCATGTAGGCGGAATACTGGGCGAGGGTTTCGGACATCATGTTGGAGCCCTCCACGTCGCCGCCGATGAGCTGGTGGCCCCACCATTGATGACCCAATTCGTGCGCGGTGACGAAGTAGGTCAGATCCACGTCCGTGGGCTTGAGCACCCGGGTGATGAAGCCGATTCCCTCCGAGAAAGGCACGGTGTTGGGGAAGGACTGCGCGAACGTACGGTAGCGCGGAAACTCCATGATGCGGTACTGAGTAAATTGATACGGACTGAAGTGCGCCTGAAAGTAACCCAGTCCGGCGCGCGAGGCTTCCAACATCTCATCGATGTTATAGGTATGTGCGGGATCGTAGTACACCTCCAGGTTGACTGGACCATTGGGCCCCGAGTAGACCTCCTTGCGCACCGCATAGCGTCCCGACAGATACGCATAGAAATCGAGAATGTGGGTCGGACCCATGCTGTATTCGTAGTAATGCCGTCCGCCCTTGTCCCATGCGCGCACCAGGTATCCCGGCGCAATGCCGATCTGCTCGCCGGAAGTGCTGAGCAGGGTGTGATAGGTGATCCAGTCGGCATTCTTGGTAAACAAATTGATGCGGGAATGCACTGGGTCGCCGCGGGGGGCCATCTCGTCGAGCTCCGCCAAATGCTCCTCGCGCCGCCGGCGCGGGTCATCAATCTCTATGGTCGGGTCGTAGCCGATCCCCGGAAAGTACTCGGTGTCGAAAAATGTGCCGTTGTAGGCGAATTGCGCCGGTTCGTTGCCATCGCGAAAGCCGCGGGTTTCATGCCCGACCGAGAACGTCAGCGTCACCACATCCCCCGGAGCCAAAGGCTGATCGAGCGCGTAAATCGAATACATATTGGCCGCCGAGCGGCGCACCAGATGAAACGGCCGGTCGAATTTCACGTCCGCGACCGCTTCGTGCTGATCGGTCAGATGAATTTCCGCTATCGGCTGCGCACTCTTGTTCTGCAGGGTAAATCGACCCGTCCCGTCGAAAGAGCGGCGTTCCGGATAGATGTTGATGGAGGTGTCGACCGCCGTGACTTTGGGCTGCGGCAAGTTTTCGTACTTTTTGAATTGCCGCTCGTATTCGGCGAGCGCGTGGCGGCGGTCTTCCGCGGTCACATATTCGTTGAGCACGTGGGCGTTGTAGTAGTACCACCCGCCCGCGCCCAGCGCGAGCAGCAGGAATAGTCCCGCCGCCGGTGCCAGACCCGGCGCGCGGCGTCGCGCCTGCAGGGTGCGCGACGACAGGGAAACATCGGCACCGCGCCGGGTATAGGCCATGGAGACCACGGCGAGGAAGGCAAAGATGGCGAACCAATAGACAATGGCCCAGAACAACGCCGGCACGAAATGTCCGTAACCATTCATGTCCGAATACACATAGGCGGGGACCGCGCCCGGCAAATACAAGGTGTTCTCCCAGCCGAAGGCGAACAGCACGGGCTGCAGGACGAACAGTCCGATGACGATGCCATGGCCGATGAACTTGTTCGACACCATGGTCTGCACGAACATGGCAAACAGCGCAAACGCCAGCATCTGCGGCAAGGTAATCAGGTACAGTTCTTTGAGATACTGCAGCACCTCGTAGTGGTAGTAGCCATCGAGGGTCTGCATCAGCATGCCGACCAACATGGTGATGCTCAGCAGAACCACCTCGATGACCGCGATGGCGGTGAACTTCGACAGCCAATCGATCGACTCGGATATCGGCAGCGCGTCGTGAATGCCGTCGAAGCGTGTATCGCGCTCGCGCCAGACCAACTCTCCGGCATACAGCGCGGCGACGATGATGAAGAACAACGTGCCCGAGCCTTCCACCGCCTGCAGCATCAGGTAAGTGACCGGCCAGACATTCTCCCCCCCCACTCGTCCGGCGAAGTGGCCGTTGTTGACCGCGAAGGCGATCAGCAGCCCGACGATTGCCCAGAACGGTATCTCGGTCATCACGGTGCGGATGCGCAGCCGCGACAGGCTCAGATATTGCCGCAGCGTGGTGCCGGCGCCGAAGACTTGACGCACCCGCGGCAGACGTACCGCCACCCAGGAACGCGCCGGTCGTGCCGCTTGCGCTTCCTGCTCGCGCGCCTTGGCGGCGCGCTTGCTCTGTGAACGCGCCGTCAACGCCTCGACCGACATGGGGAACAGTGCCCACACTCCGACAAGCGCGACGATGCCCATCCCTGACCAGAGCAGCCGATTGTAAAAAAAGACGCCCGGAGAATATCCGGAGAAGTCCCAGGGCAGCAGCTGGCGGTTCTTCTCCACCACGCTCCAGTAACGCGTGATGGCGTCGATCATGCGCAGCCCGATCGGATCAAGAATGCCCGACCAGAAGTGCTCGAGCGAGCGGGTGGCCGCGAACACCGTCAGGCCGATCACATACAGCATGAACAGCGCCACCCCCTGCAGATACACTATGATCAACTTGCGTGTGAGCGCGGCGACGGCAAAAAACAGCGATCCGATGAAAAAAATCTGCACCACCACGATGGAGAAGAACGGCTGCAGATACCAGGACAGGTGGTTGGGCCCGATGCGCGCATGATCGGCCCAGGGAGCGAATGTGCCGAGATAGGTACCCACGACCAGCCCGAAAAACACCAGCACCGTGGTCACGAAGGAGCCTGCCCAGCGGCCGCCCAGGTAGGCGAACTTCGAAATCGGCTTGGTGAAAAGCATCTGGTAGGTGTCGCGTTGGAAATCCCGCAGTGCCGAGGTGCCGAAAATTGCGGCCATGACGATGACGCCGAACAGACACGAGAAGGCGTCGTTCAGGGTGTTGGCATACGGACCGTTCAACAGCACTTTGCCGTTGGAGTTGGCAATCGGGCCGAAATTTTCCGAGGCGATGCAGAAGAAAGAGAACGCCGTCCACAGCAGAAAGTAGACGTAGGTGGAGATGCTCTTGACGCGAAAGCGCAGTTCGAAGGTAAAGAATTCCCAAAACAAGCCCATGACAGTATCTCCCTTGAGGCCAGGCGCTAAGTTTTCGGGCCGCGGGACAGGTTCAAGAAGTAGACATCCTCGAGGCCGGCGGCTACCGCCCGGAAGTGCTCACCCGGCGAGGATGGGGCGAACACCCGCACTTCGTGCTGTCCCCCGACCAGATGGGTGCTGACGATTTTCAATTGGCTCTCGAGCGCCCGCAATTCCTCATCGGTGGCGACGACGCGCGACCACATCTGCCCCTCGAGCGCCAATAGCGCTTCGTTGGGCGCCCCTTCCAATAGAACTTCTCCGGACGCAATGATGGCCATTCGAGAACAGAGCTCGCGCACGTCATCGACGATGTGCGTCGAGAGTATCACGGTCACGTTGCGGCCGATCGAGGACAGGAGATTCAGGAATCGATTGCGCTCCGCAGGATCGAGACCGGCGGTGGGCTCATCGACGATGATCAGGCGCGGATTGGCGAGCAGCGCTTGGGCAATGCCGAAGCGCTGCTTCATGCCGCCCGAATACGTTGAGAGCGCCTTCCTACGCGCCTCCCAAAGATTAGTCTGCTGCAGCAGCGCCTCGACCATTTCCTTGCGCTCGCCCTTGGCGGTGACCCCCTTGAGAATGGCCAGGTGGGTCAGCATGTCGATGGCGGACATCTTTGGATACACGCCGAACTCCTGCGGCAGATACCCCAAGATCTTCCTGACTTCATTCTTCTGCGTCAGCACATTCAGTCCGTCGAGTTCGATGCTGCCCGCATCCGGATCTTGCAGGGTGGCAATGGTGCGCATTAGCGAACTCTTACCGGCGCCGTTCGGCCCCAGCAAGCCGAACATGTTATTGCCGACGGTGAGCGACAGCCCTTTGAGCGCCTTCACTCCGTTGGGATAGGTCTTGGACAAACCCGTAATTTGCAAAGCCATGGGAATTCCTTGAAGTTCTTATAACGCTTGGGCTAGCCCTGCGATGCTGTTGACCGCGGGGCGGCGCCGGCTCCCGCCGGCAACTGCCGGCGGTCTAACTGCCCCTGCACGCGCATACTCGCACGCCTCACTTGAGCTCGATTTCCACGAATATAAACTCAAACTCATTGGCGTTGATCACATTGTGCGCGACCCCAGCGGGACGGGCATACGAGGCGCCCAAAGTCAGGGCAGCGTCCCGCACCCCTGCGGCCTCCTCCAGACGCAGAATGCCGCTGGTCAGCGGCACGACCACATAGTCGTGGGCATGCACATGTTGACCGGTGTCCGCCCCCGGCGCAAAGCGCCATTCCGTGACGATCACGCGCTCATTCTCCAACTGCACCACCGATGTTGCCTTCACTGGATCCCCCTGAGCTGGTTGCACAATCATGAGTATAACCGCGACGCGCATGCTAACGTTTCCGGTAACCAGAGGGAGAGAAAACATGCGGCGATGGCTACGGACAGTAGGGATGGCGATGACAATTACGATGACGGCGTTCTGCGCAACGGGCGTGCAAGCCGCGCCGCATCGAAACGAGCAGGTGTACCAGGCTGCGATCGCCAACCGGGAGGAGGCGCTGGATTTGCTCAAGGAGATCGTCGACATCGATTCGGGCACGGGGGACGTGGCGGGTGGGGCCAGGGTCGCCGCAGTGCTCGCCGCCCGACTCAAGGCCCTCGGCGGCGAGGTGCGCACCGAGCCCGCCGAGATGTCGGGGTTGCCGGACAACCTGGTGGCTGTATTTCGCGGCACGGGAAAAGGCAGAATTCTCATCATTGCACACTTCGACACCGTGTTCGGACCGGGAACTGCGCCGGCGCGGCCGTTCGGCATGGATCGGGAGCGTGCTCACGGCCCGGGCGTGGGCGATGAAAAGGCCGGTGTGGTCAATGCGGTGATGGCGCTAAAAATACTGCGCGATCTTCGCTTCAAGAACTACCAAACCATCACGCTGCTGCTCGACGACAGCGAAGAGCGTGGTTCGCCCGGTTCCCGCAAGCTGATTACTGCGCTGGTCAAGCAGCACGATGTCGAATTCAATATGGAGCCGGGGGATCCGCCCGATGCCCTCACCGTCTGGCGCAAAGGTTCGTCCGGCATTCACATAGAAGTCAAGGGCCGCGCCGCGCACGCCGGCATGGCGCCTCAGGACGGCCGAAACGCCGCCGTTGAACTTGTGCACCAACTGGCGGCGCTGGAAGGAGCCTTCCCCCATTCCGGTGCCGGCACCACCGTGAATCTTACGGTTCTCAAATCCGGCGAGCGCAACAACATCATTCCGGACCTGGCGCAGGCCACGCTCAATGTTCGCTTCCGCACTCCGGAAGAGTTTAATGCCGTGCTGACCAAGGTCGAGTCAGGATCGGGTGCCACTCTGGTCGCAGATACCAAGGTGACGGTAACTCACGATGCGGCCTACCCGCCGCTCACCGAAAATGCACAGATCGACGCTCTCGCCGCCCGAGCCCGGAAGATCTACGCGGAAATCGGCAAGACCGTGGAGCTGTCCGGAAACGGCGGTGCGTCCGAATCCGCGTTGGCAATGGCCGAAGGCACTCCGGCACTCGACGGCCTGGGGTATGTGGGCGGAGACTTTCACACCGACCACGAGTGGATCGACTTGAGCAGTGTCGTTCCGCGTCTATACCTGTTCACGCGGCTGTTGATGGAGGTGGGCGCCCACCCCTGAGGCGCGTAATCCTTACAAGCGTTTTGCGGTAATTTATCGCCTGACATCAGCCTCCGCGCTTCATTTGCCTCGACCGGGAGGGTGTTGGGAGCAATTGGCGTTGGCACACCGATTGCACTATCTTGGCATTGCGCACTGAGCGCCAAAGCGGAGATGGGCATGCGACGACCGATTCTCAGCCTCATAGGCGTGGCCGTCCTAATACTGGCGGTGGCCTGCGATCGCGCCAAATCGCCCGAAGCGGCCGCCAATGACATCGCGGCCGCGAAGCAAGACGCGCGTCAGGAAGTAGCCGATGCGCACCTCGCAGCGGCCAAGGACATCAATGGCGCCTCAAAGGAACTGCAGGATAAGTCGACCGAACTGGCGCAATCGAACGCTAAAGCGGCTTACGATATTGCGCTGGCGCGAGCCGACGGCGATCATAAGGTGGCCATTCAACAATGCATGACGCAAGACGGCGACCCACAGAAACAGTGCAAAGGCCGGGCCGACGCCGAATACGACGTGGCCAAGGCGAATGCAAAGGCCACACTCACCGCCCAGCATCAGTGAGCCGCCGCCTGTCGAAATGCTCGCTACTGCGGTAGGATGCGAATGCTGAGAGACAGGATGTTAGAAGGGTACTGAGACTGTAAATGCCGCTGGTGATGCTCTGTCCCGCCTGTGACCTGGCGCATCGACGCACCGCGGCTCCGCCATTCGGGCGCACCCGCTGCGTGCGCTGCCACAAACCTCTGCAGGTCGCACGCAACACCACTATTGACACCGCCATTGCTCTGGCTGTTTGTGCCTCAGTGTTGATGTTTCTCGCCAATGTCTACCCGTTGGTGGCAATGCACGTCAACGGTGCCTCGCGCCAGACTACTTTAATCGGCGCTGCGCTCGGCCTGTACGACCAGCACTATAAGATGCTCGCGGTGCTGGTGTTTCTGACTATTTTCGTCGCGCCTCTGCTGCATGTCGTAACGCTGCTCTATGTGTTGGTTCCGCTGTGGATCGGCCGCAGTGCCTACGGCCAGAATTTCCTCATTCGCCTCATCACCCGTGTCCGACCCTGGAGCTTTACCGAAGTATTTCTGCTCGGCACGGTGGTGGCGCTGGTGCGCCTGGCAAAATTCGCGCACGTCGTGCCGGGAATTGCCCTCTGGTCCTGTGTCTTGCTGATGCTGTGCTTGTCGGCGATGACCAGCCGGACCTCGTCCGAACAGCTATGGCAGTGGACCGGGCGAGGCGGACAGTGAGCGCGCGTGCCGCCACCGGCCGCAGCCTCGGGCTGTTGGTCTGCCTTGATTGTCACTTGACCATGCGCGACGTCAGGGCAACTCAGATGCGCTGCCCGCGTTGCCACGCGCGCATTCACGAGCGCAAGCCGTATAGTTTAGCCCTTACCACGACCTTGCTCGTACTGGCCGCAGTGCTCTATATCCCAGCCAACCTGCTGCCGGTCATGGACACGCGCACCCTCATCGACGATGAAAGCGACACTATTATGAGCGGCGTGCTGGTGTTGCTGCATTCAGGGTCATGGCCCATCGCCATGCTGGTGTTCGTTGCCAGCATCGTCGTTCCCTTGCTGAAAATTCTTTCGCTGGGGGTACTGATCTATTCCGCGTGGCTGCGCTTGCCGAACGGCCGTATGCAGCGCAGCCAGCTGTATCGTGCGGTGGAATTCATAGGAAAATGGTCCATGCTGGATATATATGCCATTTCTCTGTTGGCCACGTTGGTGCAGGTGCAGTCCTTCGCATCCATCATCGTCGGTTGGGGGGCGTGGGCCTTCGGCGCCGTCGTGGTGCTGACTCTGCTCGCCACCCACGCCTTCGACGAACGGCTGCTGTGGGACACGCGATGACGGAACCCGCCACCCCCGGCACCCCTGCCGGCGACGAACTCCCGGCTGCCGAACCCATACCCTCGACGCGCCGGCGGATACCCTTGATTTGGACCCTGCCCGTCGTCGTGGTGCTGGCCGGCGCATTCGTCGTGATTCACGAGAAACTTGCTCAGGGCACCAGCATCGAGATCCGCTTCCACAACGCCGAAGATCTCGAGCCGAACAAAACCAAGATCCGCTACAAAGATGTCGAGATCGGCGAGGTGAGCGATATTCACGTGGCCAAGGATCGCAAGGAAGTCATCGTCACCGCCATGATCCACCGCGACGCCAGTGAATACCTGGTGGACGACACGAGCTTTTGGGTGGTGCGTCCGCGCGTCTCAGCCGCTGGAATAACGGGTTTGGGGACTCTGGTGTCCGGCGCCTATATCAGCGTCGACGTGGGCAAGTCGGCCAACGAAAGCAAGCGTTTCGTCGGGCTCGACGTGCCCCCCATCGTCACCGCCGGTCAGCCGGGGCGTGAATTCATTCTCCATACGGACGATCTGGGTTCGTTGAGCATTGGCTCCTTGGTCTTCTACCGCCATATCGTCGCCGGCCAAGTCGTGGCTTATACATTGGATCCGGGCGGCAGCGGCGTCACGCTCAAGGTATTCGTCAATGCACCCTTCGATGCCTTTGTCGCCGCCGGCACGCGATTTTGGCAGGCAAGCGGCATCGACATGTCCCTCAGTTCTGATGGGATCAAGCTGCGCACGGAATCCCTGACATCCATCTTGCAAGGCGGAGTGACCTTTAGGGCTCTTCCAGGGAGCGCCTTCACGCCTGTCGCCGGCGACACGGCGTTCACACTATATTCGGATGAGGACCGGGCGATGCGGCCGATCGAAACCGAGATACGCACCTTCGTCATGTACTTCAGGGGTTCTCTGCGCGGCTTGTCAGCCGGTGCACCGGTCGAGCTGCATGGCATTGGGGTGGGTGAGGTCAGGAGCGTGGACGTGGAGTACGACCGGGACGCCGCCGCGCTGCGCTTTCCCGTTGTCGTGGATCTATATCCGCAGCGCATTCGCGGGCGCAAAGCGGGCGGTACGCGACTGACCGCCGCCACGGAAGGGCCCGAAACGGCCAGCCGGGTTCTGATCGACAGCCTCGTGGCGCATGGCCTGCGGGCCGAATTGAAGTCGGGCAACTTGCTGACGGGCCAAAAGTACGTGGACCTGGACGTGCACTCAGAGGCCCCTGCGGAAGCGATCTGGTGGAAGGAGCAACCCGCGGTGTTTCCCACCACGTCCAACGGGCTCGATGAAATTCAGGACTCCATCGCCGGCATAGCACGCAAGCTCAACAAGGTCCCCTTCGACCAAGTTTCCTATCGCTTGATCTCCACCATGACGGCTCTCGAGCAGACTCTGAAAAGCATGGACCAATTGATGCAGCATGTCGACGGCACCCTGGCTCCGCAAATTCAGGCGACCTTGGCCGAAGCGCAAGGCGCCTTGAAGAACGCCAAGGAATTGTTGGGGCAGGACGCACCTCTGCAGAGCGATCTCGGCGCCACGCTGCTGCAGCTGTCGAGAGCGGCGAAAGCGGTTACCGGTCTGGTCGAATATCTCGAACGCCATCCGGAATCGCTGCTGCGCGGCAAACCGGGAGACTCACAGTGAAGTTAGGTCCAACTGCCGCTGCTTTGCTCTTGCTGCTCTGCGCATGCGTGTCGAGCCGGCCCGACCGCTTTTATGTCCTGAGCGCCCAGCCGCCGGCAGCCGGCGCGACGCGCAGCAGCCCTGCCCTGCAGGCGACGCTCAAGGCGACCCTGCCCTCATTGGTGGATCGCGCCGAAATGGTACTCAATACCTCGGCCGACGGAGTCACTGTCTTGGAACATGAACGCTGGGCCGCGCCGCTGGCCGACCTTGTGACTCAAACCTTGGCGCGGGATATCGAGCGGCGCCGCAGCGATGTGCTGGTCGGCAGCTACGGCCTCAGCCATTCAATCGAGCCGGCAATCAAAATATCAGTCGATATCGTGCAGGTGTGGATGCGTCGCGGCGAGCGAGCCAGCATAGAAA
The DNA here is from genome assembly GCA_040002315.1 of Gammaproteobacteria bacterium. Classification (GTDB taxonomy): domain Bacteria; phylum Pseudomonadota; class Gammaproteobacteria; order Steroidobacterales; family Steroidobacteraceae; genus Bog-1198. The sequence continues at coordinate 27,504 of JBDUEQ010000139.1, read as the reverse complement.
CCCACTGGCGGATTCTCGATACGCGCAGCGGCAAGCAAGTGACCGGCGGCGATATATTCAGCGCGGCGCTGGGTCAGGAGGGTTACGATGCCGTCGCGCAGGTCTTCAGCGAATGCCTAGGATTGCTGGCGGACCGGTTGGCTGACCAGATGCCACGCGCCGAATAGCGACGCGCGTTAGCGACGCGCAAAAACGCGAACGCCTCGACCAACGAGGCGTTCGCGCGCGCTATCTCGTGAGCGACGACCTAAGCGCCCTATTCCGCCTGTACCATGATGTCGTTATGCACTGAGCGCACGCCATCGGTGTCCTTGGCTAGAAGGCCAGCCATGTCGGCCGCGTCCTGAGTGGGAGCGTGACCGCTCAGCCAAACCACACCATTGGCATCCGTATCCACGTTGATACGAGTCAATGTGGTGAGGTGCTTGGCCGCGAGCTTCGCTTTGACTTTGGTGGTGATTACCGAGTCTTTTACATAGTGATGATCGGTCGCAGCCGAGCTATCCGCGAGCACCAACGGCACGCAGACAACGCTGGACGCCAGTATTCCGGCTAACATAAATTTTTTCATTTTCTAACTCCTGCAATTATTTAAGTGTAGCCACAATGGCTCTCGCAATTCCCGGGCTCCAAATTGACCCATTCACCCGTACATATCTGTAGGCGTGTCAAGTCAGCCGGTGCCGGTCTTATCCCACAAGGAGTCGGCCGACACTTGTATCGAGCGCCAATCGGTCTTAAGTTAGGGCAATGAAGTATCGCCAGCTGGGTAGCAGTGACCTAACCGTCTCGGAAATCGCTTTCGGATCGTGGCTCACCTTCTCGGATGGTCCGCAGAAAGATAATGCCATCGCCTGCGTGCATCGCGCGCTGGACCGCGGCATCACCCTGCTCGACACCGCCAATGTCTATGGCAGAGGCGCGGCGGAGCGGGTATTGGGCGAAGCACTGAGAGGCATTGCGCGCGACAGCTATGTGTTGGCGACCAAGCTCTACTTCCCCATGAGCAGCGCCGATCGCGGATTGTCACGCGCGCAGATTTTCAAGCAACTGGATGCATCGCTGGCACGGCTGCAGGTAGATCATGTCGATCTGTATCAATGCCATCGTTACGATGCCGAAACGCCGCTCGAGGAAACCATGCAAGCCTTGAGCGAGGTGGTGCGGCTGGGCAAGGTGAGATACATTGGATTTTCCGAATGGCCCGTCGATCGCGTTGCCGCTGCACTGACTATTCCCGACGTCGAGAAGTTTGTCTCCAGCCAACCCCAGTACTCGCTGCTGCATCGGGACCCTGAGGCGGCGCTTTTAGCTTTGTCGGCGCGTTCCGGCATTTCGCAAATAGTCTGGTCGCCGCTGGCGCAGGGCATACTCACGGGAAAGTATGCACCGGGAAGAGAAGTTCCCGCAGACAGTCGCGCCGCCAATGCCGCCATCAACGGCTTTATCAATGAGGAATGGCTCAAGCCGCGGGTGTTGGATGCTGTTAAGCGATTGCGTCCACTCGCTACCCAGGCCGGCCTCACCCTCCCCCAATTCGCTCTGGCGTGGGTGCTGCGACAACCCAACGTCGCTGCTGCAATTACCGGCGCCTCACGTCCCGAGCAGGTCGATGAGAACGCCGCGGCCTCGGGGCATGCCGTGGCGCCGGAATTGTTCTCTCGTGCCGAAGCCATCCTCGCCGGCGAGCCCGCCGTACGATCCGCATGAACGCGGACTGGCGTGCGTTCGCGCTCGGATCCGCGTTCTTCGCTGCGCTGACTGCGATTTTCGGCAAGGTAGGTGTGTCGGACATCAATTCCGACCTGGCGACCTTCTTGAGAACCGTCGTCATCCTATTCATCACGGCGCTGCTGATTTGGGCACGGCATGAGTGGCAAAGCCCCAATACACTGTCCGCCAAGGGAGTGGTATTTCTGGTGCTCTCGGGCGCCGCCACCGGCCTGTCATGGCTTTGCTACTATCGAGCCCTGCAAATGGCGCCGGCATCCCGCGTCGCGCCCATCGATAAGCTCAGCGTCATATTTGTGATCGTATTTGCCGTGGCCTTCTTGGGCGAGCGCCTCACCTGGAAGGTGGGCGTCGGCGGCGTGTTGATCACCGCCGGCGCAGTCCTCATGGCGCTGTAAACAAACGTCTACTTGGACTCCTTCCTGCGCTCCGAATCCGATTCCTTCATCTCGTCATGCAACTTGCTCTTGGCATCGCCAAATGTTGCCTGGGCCTTACCCACATTCTTGTTGACGTTACCCTTCACCTGTTGGCCCACGTTTCCGATGGTCTTGCCTGCAACTTCTTGCACTTTACCCGCCACTTCTTTGGCTCTGCCTTCGACTTGATCTTTGTTGATGCTCATGATTACTCCGGAAAGCACGCCGGCAAACGGCCGACTCGTAACACCAAAATCGATGGTACGCGACGCACACTTTTGACTTGTAGGACACGCCGCCCTTCCGTTGTCGGAGAAGCGATAATTCGCGCTGAATCTTTCGTTGCGGCGTCAACGCCACTGAAATAAACGGCACTTCGCGTCGTATCCCACGCAAGCTTGGCCACCTGTCGGCTAGGCGGCGCTGCGCGGAATCTCGCTCCAAATCTCGCGCGCCCAACGGGCGAGCAGCAAGGCTTCGCGCCAGCGGTCCGACAGCTCGCTGCCCCCGGCGTCGGTGATGGCGTAGTCCGGCGGACCGAGCTCACAGAGAAATACCATGGCGGAATCCTCTTCGGCATGCCGCGCCAGCCATGCCGCAAACCCTTGTCGCCACCAATCGCGGAACAGCCTCACCCATTTTGCATTCTGCGGAAAATCGAGCGCTATCTGGATCTGGCCGCGGGCCGCGACTCGGCCTTGAAACGAATCGGAATGCTCCAGCACTTTCGCCATCAACTCCTGCAGCGCGGGCGGCGGCGGACAGGGCATCTCCCGGTCAACGACATAATGCGACAAATCGGCGGCCAGGCGCATGCCCGGCACCGCATCCAGCAGCTGCACGGTGGTGAACAGATCATTGGTGATGCAGTTGCGGTGCGTCTCAAATTGAATCGGCATTGATTCCCGCTCGGCCACCCGCAGCCAGCCTTCGATCACGGGCACCATCTCCTCGAACCTGACAGGCATCTGCTGACCGATGACTACGACGAAGGGTGCGGCGATCCGATGGGCGAGCTCGAGCGCCGGACGAAGTGCCTCGACTGAGGACGGAAATGCGGTGAGACCGCCGGCTAATCCCGTGCGCTCGAAATGCGGTACCGTGGCCACCGCTTGGTCCACGGTGAGTGCACCCAAATCGATGGCCATTCCGTCGAATCCCGCCGCGCTCACCCGGTCGAACTTTTCCGCAACCGATGCCTCCGGGGTACCCAGCCGGTCCATCGCCCATAGCGCCTGATAAACCTGCAGGCGACTAGCCATGCGCGGAATCGGCAATCCAGGTGCCGTCGTCGGGATAATCGGCCTCGGTCTTGCCGTGCGTAAAGGCGCGCAGCACGGCCGCTTGAAAACCCAAATAGCTCATTGTCGGCGGCGCCGCACCACGTGCGGTGAATATGTCCTCGTGCAGCTCGCGCAAGCGGTGGAAGGGCACGCCCGGAAAGGCATGGTGCGCGGTGTGGTACTGCATCTGCCAGCCCAACCATCGCATCAGCGCGTTGGTGCGCGTGCTGCGCGTATTCACGAGGACATTATCTTCATGCGGCAGGCCTAGATGCTCGATCGTATTCTGCAGCTGATGCACGCATTTCATCGTCAGCATCGGAGCCAGCCACAGGAGCACTGCGGCCCAGCTGCGCGTCATCAGCGAGACGCCGGCGATTAGCGCGTACGCCGCCAGATGCAGCCGCGCCTCGCGGATCAGCTCCGGATACCGTTTGCCCGGCAGGTAGGGTTCGTTGATCATGCCCATCGAGAACCGCAGGATGCGGCGCCAGCGTGTGTACCAGTAACTCACGCCCGACATCCAGAGCAAGTACGAGCTCAAGGTATAGCGGTCGCGCGCCAGTTCACCGTCCTTGCTCCAGTTCTGAGTAAAGCGATGATGCGCCATATGCTGCACCTGATCGAAGGTGCGCGGATAGAACAGCACGAAGCCAAAGGCCCGCCCTACCCACTCATTCAGCCAGCCCGTGCGGTACACCGTCCAATGACTGAGCTCATGTTGGCCGGCATACAGGAAGTTGATCAGCACACCATGCACTGCGAAGATCGGCAGCACCCACCACGAACCGCGCCAATGCCAGAGCATCGTGCCGGTCAGGGCGATGGCGCCGAGATGCGACAACGTCTGCAAGGCTCCGCGGGCATTCGAGGGCACACACAGACTGCGCAGCTTAGCGGCGTCGATTACATCACGCCGTACAAAGACTTCATCCACCGACCTCTCCCGGGCGCAAAAGCGCATCGTACGTCGGCCCAGCCCGGATAGCTATGAGGGCGATATTTGCGCGTGATCGGCCTCGACCTTCACCACCGTGGCGCGTGCGGAGATAATTTTCGCGTGCGCCTCCAATTTGGGAAATCGCCGATATAAATCCGTCTTATCTCCCGAGTACCAGCCGCCCAGCATATATAGATAAACGTCGGCAACCGAAAAATTTCCACCCAGCACATAGGGTCCGAGGCTCTGGCTGATGAGCCCGACATGAGTGCAGAAATCAGCCGTGCCCTTCTCGCGGATGGCTGCCGCGTCCGCGTCGCCGCGCGCCGAATAGCGAGCCGAATAATACATGCGCAGCACCGCTTCATAGACATTGGCGGAGAGAAACACCATCCATTGCAGGAAGGCGGCGTGCCGATGAGTTCCAGGCTGCGGCGCCAGCGCAGTCTGCTGATGACTTAGCGAGAGATGGATCAACATGGCGGCTGATTCGAACATGATGCTGCCGTCCGGGAGCATCAGCGCCGGCACTCTACCTGTGGGGTTCGTGGCGCGGTATTGAGCCACGTCGGCCGGTTCAGTTCCCACCCAAACGCGGTCGTACGATACGCCTATCTCCTCGAGCGCGATCTGCACCGCAAGCGAGCCCGAACCCGGCCGCCCATAGAGCTTGTACATCGATGTCATCGGAACTCCCCTTTAGGTCTTGGGAGAATATTACAGTATCCTTGCCGCAGATTTAGTCGGCGCGAATATGTAAACAGGACAAGGGGGATGACCATGATATCGAGACGCGTACTAGTCCGAGGTGCCAGCAGTGTTCCGCTGCTGGCAATGGCCGCGCGCTTCGGCGTGCCTGCGGCTTTGGGGGCTCCCTCCGGCGAGCTCAAATCCCTGACGGCGGATGCGAAGCCGATTTCAGCGGCGGAACGCCAGGCACGGCTCGCCAAGGTGCAATCGCTGATGGAGCAGCACAAGGTTGCGGCCCTGCTCGTCGAACCCGGGTCGACGCTCGACTACTTCACCGGCATACGCTGGCATCGTTCCGAACGCACCACGCTGGCCATCATCCCCGCCCGCGGTACAGTCCTCGTCGTGACGCCGGCATTTGAAGAGCCTTCCGTGCGCGAAACCCTGCAAGTGGGCGGCGAAGTGCGGCCGTGGAATGAGCATGAAAATCCGTTTGCACTCATCGTTCAAGGCTTGCGCGATCGCAGCGCCGCGTCCGGTGTCGTAGCCGTGGAATCCACCATACGCTTCTTCATCGTCGACGGCGTACGTCAGGTGTCGAACAGCTATGAAATCATCTCGGCCGATCCGCTGGTGCGCGCCTGTCGTCTGATCAAATCGCCGGCAGAACTGGCGCTCATGCAATTGGCGAATACCGTCACCATCGAAGCGCTTCGCTCCGTTCACTCGCGGGTGCAGCTTGGCATGAGTTCCGATGAGATAAGTTCTCTGATGGATCGCGCCACGATCGCCTTGGGCGGCGGCACGTCCGAATTTTCGCTGGTTCTGCTGAACGAAGCCTCTGCCTATCCGCACGGATCCATAAAGAAACAGAAGGTGCGCGAAGGCTCCATCGTTTTGATGGATTGCGGCTGCACGGTGCACGGCTATCAATCGGACATATCGCGCACGTGGGTTGTCGGTGAGGCGAGTGCCAAGCAGCGCAAGGTATGGAATACGGTCAAACACGGCCAGGAGATTGCCCTCGAGACTGCGAAGCTCGGCGCTCCCACGGGCACCATCGACGATGCCGTGCGCAGCTACTACGAACGCGAGGGTTGGGGTCCTGGCTATAAGCTGCCCGGCCTCCCGCACCGCACAGGTCATGGCATCGGCCTGGACGGTCATGAGCCCGCCTACCTGGTGCACGGCGATTCGACGCCGCTGCAAGCGGGCATGTGCTTCTCCGACGAGCCTGGGATCTATATTCCGGGCGAGTTCGGCGTGCGCATGGAGGATTGCTGGTACATGACCGCGTCAGGTCCCAAACTATTCACACCCCTCGCCAAGTCTCTGGATGACCCTATTTAGCGCCATAGAGCAGCCGGTTCTGGGGATGATCGCGCTGCTGTCCTTGCTGATCTGGGTCTACCTGTTCTTCGCCCATGGCAGATTTTGGCAGTCCGGGCCCGAGCTGCCGGCCGCCACGCCGCCACAGTTCCCGGAGGTGGACATCGTGGTCCCGGCGCGCGATGAGGCGCACACCATCGGCGCAGCGATCGACTCTTTGCTGGGACAGGACTATGGCGGCAACTTCCGGGTGATCCTGGTCGACGATAATTCGACCGACGACACAGCGGCGTTGGCAAGATCGGCCGCGTCGGTGGGCACGATGTCGCGGCTACATGTCATTTCCCTGCAGACGAAGCCGGCCGGCTGGTCCGGCAAATTGTGGGCCTTGAGCCAGGGTGTGGGCGCGGGACACGCGCCCGTTCTGCTGCTCACCGATGCCGATATCGTGCACGACCCGCGCCATCTTTCATCGTTGGTCGCAAAGCTCCTGCAGTCCAACGCCGACATGGTGAGCGAGATGGTGCGCTTGAACTGCCGGAGTGATGCCGAGCGTGTCTTGGTGCCCGCCTTCGTCTATTTCTTTCAGATGCTGTATCCGTTCAAGCGTGTGAACGATTCACAATCGCGTGTTGCCGCCGCGGCCGGCGGCACGGTGTTGATTCGGCGCCAGGCGCTGTTGCGAATCGGCGGCATCGATGCCATCAAAAATTCGTTGATAGACGATGTTGCGCTGGCCAAGGCGGTCAAGTTTTCCGGCTCGATATTTCTTGGCCATTCCGGGCTCGCGGCTTCCATTCGCCCGTATCCGGGATTTGGCGACATTTGGCATATGATTTCCCGCACGGCGTTCACCCAATTGCGGTATTCGGCGGGGCTGTTGGCGCTCACCCTGCTCGGCCTCGCCGTTGTGTGGTTGGCACCGCCCACCGCACTGCTGTTTGGACCGGCCTGGGCACGTGCCTGCGGCCTGGCGGCCTTCGGCATAGCGGTGATGAGTTACCAACCTACATTGAGGCGCTTTGGGCAGAGCCCCCTGTGGGCGCTGACGTTGCCGCTGATTGCGCTTTTCTATATGGCGGCAACCTTGGGTTCGGCGGTGAACTACTGGCGCGGCCGAGGCGCCCGCTGGAAAAGCCGCGCCTACGGCGCCGATTAGCCTAACGTCACCCTGTCACTGCCGACGGCAGTGCCCTCAATGCCTGACCCTTCACTGAAAATCCGTTGAGGGTAACCTGGTTCGGGAAGCAGCTGGTGCGGTATTCCACCGAACGCAGGGCGAAGTTATTTGTGATGAGGTCCTTCATTCCTTGAATCAACTCGCAATCGCCGCCGCCCATGAAATTTGGTCGTTGCGGGGTCAGCTCCAGCGGTGTCCAATGCGCCTTGATCATCTCGGTTCCGGGCGCATCGGTAGCTGCAGCGAGCGCATAGAAATCCACATTCACGAAGGCGCTGTGACTGGGCGAATTAAAAGGTCCCGGGCAGCCAGTGGCGGTGACCTTCAAATCCTTGCGGGCTCCGATATTCAGCAGGATCAGCCGCACGTGGTCCTCCAGACCATCGCAGGTATAGGCCGCCGTGAAGCCTACGTAGTTGAACGTCAGTTTGCGATGCTGCCACTCACCGCTGACGACATCTGCCGTTGGAGCCGCGGCGGCGTCGGCCGCCGCCCTGCCGACACTGGCCCCGCACAACACGCCGAACCACACCGCGGCTGCAAGAACTGCCGGGAAAGATACATTCACGTGTGTCATGGCGATACCTCTTGGAAGACGGTTCCAGCGTCACATATATCCGACTCTATACCTCGAACGGAGTTCACCCACCGCAATGCAGCGCGCTCAACATTTGCGCGCGGCGTCCGCCTTGCGGCTGGCTTCGACCACAGTGACCGCCGTCATATTGACGATACGGCGCACAGTGGCCGCCGGGGTCAAGATATGCGCGGGCGCCGCGCAACCCAGCAATATGGGTCCGATGGCGACATTGTGTCCGGCGGCCGACTTCAGCAGATTGTAGGCAATATTGGCGCTGTCGAGATTGGGGCAGACCAGTAGATTGGCGCTGCCGTGTAGCGTGCTGCCAGGCAGTACGCTAAAGCGGGCGGCCTCGTCCAAGGCGCTGTCGCCGTGCATTTCCCCGTCCACTTCCAGATCCGGAACGCGCGCATGCAGCAAGGCCAGCGTCTCGCGCATTTTCAGTGCGGACGGCGCATCGCTGCTGCCGAAATTCGAATGCGACAGCAACGCTATCTTGGGGGTCAAGCCGAAGGCGCAGAGCTGATCCGCGGCCAGCTGAGTGATCTCCGCGAGCTGTTCGGCGCTGGGATCGAGATTGACATGCGTGTCGACTATGAACACCTGTCGGCCGGGCAGAATCAACCCGCTCATCGCACCATACACATCGACCCCCGCACGGCGTCCGATTATCTGATCGATGTAGTGCAGATGCCGTGCGGTGGTGCTGATGGTGCCGCAGATCAACCCGTCGGCTTCCCCCTTTTTCAAAAGCATGGCGGCAATCAAGGTGGTGCGGCGGCGCATCTCCAATTTCGCGTATTGGGAGGTCACGCCACTGCGCTCGGTGAGCTTGTGATACGCCTGCCAATACTCGCGAAATCGGCAATCATTCTCCGGGTTGACGATGCTGAAGTGCTCGCCTAGGCGGATGCGCAGGCCGTGCCGCTTGATGCCGTCCTCGATCACCGCCGGACGACCGACCAGAATGGGAGTAGCGAGCTTCTCGTCCACGGCAATTTGTACGGCGCGAAGCACCCGATCATCCTCTCCCTCCGCATAGACGATGCGGCTGCGTTGTGCGGCCAGCGTACGCGCAGTGGCATAGATGGGCTGCATCAAGGTGCCGCTGCGATAGACGAACTGCAGCAGCCGCTGGCCATAAGCTTCTAGGTCGGCTATGGGCCGCGTGGCGACACCCGATTGCATGGCGGCCTTGGCCACCGCCGGCGCAATTTTTACGATCAAACGCGGATCGAAAGGCTTGGGGATGAGATATTCCGGCCCGAACGCCAGATCTTCCATGCCGCCGTAGGCCGCGGCAACGACATCGCTCTGCTCCTGGCGGGCGAGTTCCGCGATGGCATGCACCGCAGCGATTTCCATGAGCCGGGTGATGGTGGTAGCGCCCACATCGAGTGCACCGCGGAATATAAAGGGAAAGCACAGGACATTGTTGACCTGATTCGGATAGTCGCTGCGGCCCGTGGCGATCACGGCATCGTCACGGACCGCACGGACTTCCTCAGGAAGGATTTCAGGGGTCGGGTTGGCCAGTGCCAGAATCAAGGGTCGCGGCGCCATCGTCGCGACCATCCCCGGCGTGAGCACGCCGCCCGCAGACAGTCCGAGGAATACATCGGCGCCGCCGATGATGTCATTCAGAGTGCGGGCAGGCGTGGATTGAGCAAAGCGAACTTTTTCAGGATCCATCAGCTCCTGCCGGCCTTCATAAACCACGCCAGCGAGGTCCGACAGCCACACGTTCTCGCGCACCACACCCAAGTCGAGCAGCAAATCCACGCAGGCGAGCGCCGCGGCGCCGGCGCCGCTCACCACCATTTTTATTTTACTGATCTCTTTGCCCACGACTTGCAGCCCGTTGAGACAGGCGGCGCCGACAATAATCGCGGTGCCATGCTGATCGTCATGGAACACCGGAATCCTCATGCGCCGACGCAGTTCGCGCTCCACGACGAAGCATTCCGGCGCTTTGATGTCCTCGAGATTGATGGCCCCGAAAGTGGGCTCGAGAGAGGCTATGAGTTCCACCAGTTTCAGCGGATCGCGCTGTTCGACCTCGATGTCGAATACATCGATGCCGGCAAATTTCTTGAACAACACCGCCTTTCCTTCCATGACAGGTTTCGCGGCCAGCGGCCCGATGGCGCCCAAACCGAGCACGGCGGTGCCGTTCGTGATGACCCCGACCAAGTTGCCCCGTGCGGTGAAACGAAATGCATTGAGCGGATCCTCGACGATGGCCTCGCAAGCTGCAGCGACCCCGGGTGAATAAGCCAGCGCCAAATCGCTTTGGTTGAGCAGTTGCTTGGTGGCGGTAATGGACAGCTTTCCGGGAGTAGGAAATTCGTGATAGTCGAGTGCCGCCTTTCTGCGCGCTTCCTTCAGGTCATCGATTTTCAACTGTGGAATCCTTCTAATGGGTCTAAACTACTGCGGGCGAAACACTAGGTTAACCTCTCAATTCGGAGGATGCGACCATGGGCACGACTCTCGTCAACGGTGAGAATGAAATACTTCATTTGGAAGTCCTGCGAATCCCGGCTTTGCGGCCATTCAGTTGGTTGCGCGCAGGCTGGCTGGACCTGCGCCGGCATTGGGGTACGAGCTTGGGCTACGGCGCGCTGATTGTAGCGCTGGGCTGGACGCTGCTGATTTTTTGCGGCACACATCCCTACTTCGTTGCCGCGGCGATTACCGGGTTCCTGCTGGTCGGGCCGCTGATGTCGGCCGGATTGTGTGAAATGTCGCGGCGTTATGCGCTCGGTGAGTCTGCCAACTTTGACGATTCCTTGGAGGGATTCGGCAGAAACGCCACGGCCTTGTTCGAATTCGGACTCATCCTGGCGATCTGCGCGGCGGTATGGTTTGGGATCTCGGCGCTGCTGCTCGGCGCCGTGTTTCACGTTCCCGCGCCGGACGTCAGTGAAACCCTGTACCGCGGATTTCTCGACGCCACCAATCGCTCGCAGGTTGTGGCCTATGTCATCATTGGCGGCGTGCTCGCGACCGGCGTGTTCGCGGTGTCAGTCGTGGCCATTCCGCTCATCATCGACCGACATGCCACCGCCGGCCAGGCCATGCGCGCCAGCGTCAACGCGGCGCTTCGCAACATCCCCGCCATGCTCCTTTGGAGCGTCTTGATCCTGCTGTTGACCATCATCGGCTATGCGCCGCTGCTGTTCGGCCTTGTCGTCATTGCGCCGCTGTTGGGGCACGCCACCTGGCATGCTTACAAGGGGATGATTCGCTGAACATGCAGGATCTGGTCGCAGAGCTTCGCAGCGAGGGATTCGCCATTGTCAGAGGTTTCCTTCGACCGCAGGAGATCGCGCAAGTCGGTGCGGAAGCGGATCGCATGTACCACGAAGGTCTCAAGCATCATGCGACCTATCGCGACAAGAATTTGCTGTTCGAAGTATTGAACGACCCGAAGGCGAAACGGCGGGTGGTGTTGCAAGCCCATTGGACCGCCTGGTTGAGCCCCTTCATGGAACGAATGCGCCGCAGCCCGCAGTACTTCGAAGTGCTCGAACCCTTTTTAGGGAAGGACATCAAGCAGATTTCGCATCAAATCCACTGGAAGCCGCCGGGTGCGAAATATACCTCGTATCGGTTTCACCAGGACGCCCGCTTCCGTCAGGGCAACATCAAAGACTTCGACCATCTGCAGAGCACGGTGACCACCGGTCTTGCCATCGACCCGCAAACCGTCGAGAACGGTGCACTTCGGGTCATGCCGGGAAGCCATGGCTTGGGATACCTGGGCCTCTCGGATGACGGCCCCATCATGGTCGGTCAGACGCAGGATGAGGAATTGCGGCACGCGGGCCTCGATCCGTCGAATATACGCACCTGCGACATGGAGCCCGGCGATCTTTTGCTCTGGACGCTGTTCACCGTGCATGGTTCGGCGCCCAATGTCAGCGATTACGATCGGCGATTCATGATCAACAGCTACGTGCGTGCGAGCGACAGCGAGCGCGGCGAGTGGGCTTTTCGCGACGGCGTTTCAACACCGATCGGCGCCGAGCCGGAAATCTGCAAGTACGAACAGTTACACGAGCGCCCTGGTCCGTTTTACGTCGAGTCCGACTGGACCGAAGAAGCCGCATTGAGCGCCTTGGCGATGCCGACTGAGGCCAGCAAGTAATGCAGCGATGCCCAGGCGAAGAAGAACAGCGTCACCAACATTCCCAGCCGGGTTGCCCGCGCCAAGGTTGACCTGCACTGGAATTTCATTTCGGCGCCGGCCGACGGCAGCGCTGCGCCCCCGGGACAGGCATTTTTGAATGTAACGCCGAGCCGGTGCGGCGCAGACTCGTCCGCCCTTTGTGCAGTTCCACCGTCAATCTGCGCGGCGAAGCCGGCCTCCGCGAAGCGATCGATCACCCAGCCGGTGAACAAGGGTCCCGCACCCAATGCGAACACGTTCAGACAGATGTAAAGTAATGCCGTCGCGGTGGCGCGACGCCGCCGGCCGACCACGTTTTGCACCACTCCGAACGTGGGGCCCAAGGACGCATACTGAAAGAAGCCCGCGATCGACAGCAGGCAGGCCGCCGCCAACCACCTGGTCGCCAGCAGCGAGAGCAAATAGAAGGGCACAGCGATCAGGCCGCCTAAGCCCGGAACGCGCGCGTACCAGCGCGCATCCCGCTTCGCCAGCGCGTCGGCGACGAAGCCGCCGGCGACAATGCCTATGCCCACCGCCGCTCCCGCGGCCAGTCCGGCGATGACTCCGATAGTAGTGTAGTCAAGCTCGAAGGCGCGGCTCAGATAGGGAGGCAGGAAAGCGTAAAAGCCGTAGGCCGCAAAGCCGCCTATGGTCACGCCCAGCACCATGTGCAGCACCGGTCGGTCGGTCAGCAGCGCGCGGCCGACATTGCGCAGTTCACTCAGCTCGGCGCGCAGCGAGAATGGAGGTAGAGGCGAATTACCGCGTGGCGGCTCGCGGACGAAGACTTTGATCAGAATGGCAATCGCGATGCCCGGCAGACCCACCATGGCACAGGCCGCGCGCCATCCCCAATGCTGGGCAACGTAACCGCCCGCCACTGCGGCCAAGAGATAGCCGAGCGAAATCCCGCAGGTGTAAATCGACAGCGCCGACGCGCGCCGCGATGGCTCGAAGTAATCCGAAATCAACGAGTGTGCGGGAGGCGAGCAGCCGGCCTCTGCAAAACCCACGCCTACTCTGATCATCAGTAACTGCGAGAAGCTCACCGCCGCGCCGCACAGTGCGCTCAAGCCGGACCACACGATGAGAGCGACGGCGATGATGTTGACCCGGCTGATGCGCTCGGCGAGGCGCGCAATCGGAATCCCGCCGAAAGCATACAGCAGCGCGAAGGCCGTGCCGCCGAGCAGTCCCAACTCAGTGTCGGTCAGCTTGAGATCAAGCTTCATCGACTGGCCGATAATGGAGATAATGGTGCGGTCCATGGCGTTGAAGGTGTAGGCCGTCATGAGCAGCAACACCACGAAGCGCTTGTAAGACTCGGTATAGGGAGCGGGTTCGGGACTCATGCCCCATTGTCACTTATGTAGGCCATCCACCGACAGACTTCGGCAATCCGAAGGGAGGATACTGCCCTTCCATGCTTCCTGAGGTATCGCCATGATCTCTGAGACTCCCGAACTTCCGGACTTGCTGCCCAGCACCGGCACCATAGATGATGACGATGATCGGGATGACGAGCATGCCGGCGAGAATGAGGCCAGCATCCGCGAGAGCGATGAGAACACCGAAACTCCCGAAGAATTCGAGGTCGACGACGAGGACGATCGACCTCACCCGGAGGACGACGCGAACGAGGTGTAGCGCAGCCAAGGGCACGCGGCGATAGACCTGGGCCTATCCACGCGCCTACCGGTGATTAGTGACTTTCCGCTGCCTTCGCTTCGTGGCGCAGGAATTCCAATACCAGCGTTTCTGCTCTACGCGGCGCGGCGAGACTTAGACTGCCGTTGAACACCTTGTGGATGAGTCCTGAGCACCAGGAGTCGAAGACCGCCGGATTGATATAGGATTTGCGGCATACCGCCGGGGTGTTGCGCAATGTGGCCGCCACCTGTTTGACCACATCGACGATCTCACCCTTCAACGCTCGCTCGCTGGCGTGATCCGGGATTGCGGTACGTGCCAGCAGGGTGATGGCATGCAGGGTTGCACCCCAGGTGCGAAAATCCTTGGCAGTGAAATCATCCCCCATGGCCTCGCGCAGGTAATCATTCACCTGGCCGGAATCGATGGGACAGCGCTGCCCATCGTCGCTCACATATTGGAAAAGATGTTGCCCCGGAATTTCCTGGCAGTGCCGCACGATCTGCACAATGCGCTTGTCGTCGATGTGCACTTCGTGCCGCACGCCGCCCTTGCCGCGAAAATTCAGCACCGCTCGCCCGTCGCGAATGAAGCTGACGTGGCGATTGCGCAGCGTAGTGAGACCGAAGCTCTTGTTGTCGCGCGCATATTCGGTATTGCCGATACGCACGCGCGTCGCATCGAGAATGCCGATGACCACGGCCAGGACCTTTTCCCGCGGCAGGCCCGGCAGGCTCATGTCGCGCTTGAGTTTGCGCCGCAGCTTGGGCAGCGCCTCGCCGAATGCCACCATGCGGTCGAATTTTGCGCTGTCGCGCACTTGCCGCCACTCAGGGTGATAGCGATATTGCTTGCGGCCGCGCGCATCCCGTCCGGTGGCCTGCAGATGTCCGCGAGGTTGCGCCGAAATCCACACGTCCCGGTAGGCCGGCGGTATAGCCAGGCTCGCGATGCGCTTGAGCTCCTTTGCTGCCGCCAGCCGGCGATTCTCCGGGGTTAAATAGCGAAATCCCTTGCCTGCGCGCAGACGACGGATGCCAGGCTCGGCGTCCGAGACGTAGATAAGGCCCGCCTCCACGGCCATCTGCGCCGCTTCGGCGGCGACGCCGGTGAGATTGGAAACCGCAGTGGAGTATTTGAGGGTCATGGCGTCGGATTGTTAGCGAATCGAAAGTCCTTGCGCTAGAGACGTTCGCTGACGAGCGTGTAGGACAACACGATATCCGATCAATCAGCACGGGTGCTTTTTGACCTGCGCATTATGTGACGCAATTCTGTGACGCATTAGAGAGAACTCGCCGCACGCCGTCCCTACGCCGCCTGACCGGTCAGCCAAAGCCCTGCGATCGCGCCTCGTCACGCCGAACATCCGTTCACCGAAGCGAGGTCTGGAGCAGAATCTTGACTGCTGTCGTGGGAACTTTAGCCCCGCACGACCGGCTTCTTGGAGCGCAGCGCGAGAACAACGTAGTACCCAATGCCGATGCCGATCCAGCAAGCGCCGAGGATTTTAGCCGGCCGATCCATTTCGTACAGCACGTACAGAATGATCGCCAGTCCCGTCAGCGGGAATATAAGATGCCGCAGCCAATCACCGCTTCGCCGGCGCACCAGATAATGATTGATTACCGAGAGATGCAACAGCACGAAGCCGCTGAGTGCGCCAAAGTTCACCACCCGGGTGAGATCATCGACGCGAGCCGCAAAGAATAGACCCACCAGCAACGAAACGAGAGCCACGGCGAGTGTGCTCACGTAGGGCGTCTGGTAGCGGGGATGCACCTTGGCCAGGATGGCGGGTAGCTTACCGTCGCGGGCCATTGCAAAAAGAATCCGCGACACGGCGGCCTGTGCGGCCATGGCATTCGCAATGGCCTGGGCAATCACAATGGCCAAAATCGTAACCAGGCGCAGCCACACGCCGCCGGCCCGCTCCGCAACCTCATAGAACGCCGTGTCCGGCGAGGAAAAACGCATGCCTTGCGCCAAATCGGTGGCGATCCAAGTCTGCAGCATGAACAGAGCCCCAACCAGCAGCAGCGACCATACTGTGGCGCGGCCGATGGCATTCTGATTGCCGCGGCTTTCTTCCGACAGGGTCGAAATGCCGTCGAAGCCGAGAAAGGAGAGCACCGCGATCGACGTCGCTCCGGCCACCATCGACCAGGAAAAAACCTGCGGATTGTAGAGGGGCTTGAGGGTCAGGCTGCCCGCCCCCGCACCGTGATGCAAAGCGATCAGCCCCAGAACCACAAATAGCGCCAGCGTCGACAATTCCATCGCGAGCATGTAGCGATTGACGCGTGCGGTAAATTCGATGCCGAGCAGGTTGACGATGGCGTTGAAGGTGATGAATCCCGTCAGCCAGATCCACGCGGGTACGGCGGGAAAAATCGGCCGCAAAGCCACGGCGCTGAACAAATACAACAGCGCAGGCACCAAGATATAGTCGAGCAATATGAGCCAACCCGAAAAGAATCCGGCGATCTCGTGCAATCCCCGCTGCGCGTAGGTATATACGGAACCGGCCAGCGGGAACGCCCGCGACATGGCCGCATAACTCAAGGCGGTGAAGAACATGCCGACCAGGCCTACCAGATACGCCAGCGGCACCATGCCCTTGGAGGCTTCCCACACCAGACCGAAAACCGCGAAGGGCGCGATCGGCAGCATGAAAATCATTCCGTAGATGACCAAATCCCTGGTGGTCAGGGCGCGCTTCAGCTGCTCCTCGTATCCAAACTCTTGTAACGGCATGCGCGGCAGTCTAGCAATGATTGGCAGGTGCGAGGCACCCCAGATTTCGTACAATGCGGCATGCTCAAGGCACCCCGACACACCATCCATCAATGCCACTACGGCTGGAACAACAGTCTCGCGCCTGTCGCGCGAGTGGCACCCGGTGAATCGCTGGAATTCGATGTCTCCGATGCGTCCGCCGGCCAACTCAGCGGCACCTCGACGGTGGCCGATGTGGCTCGTCTGGACTTCACCAAGGTCAACCCCGTCGCAGGCCCGGTGTTCATCGATGGCGCCGAGCCGGGCGACGTGCTGAAGGTGACCTTGCTCTCCTTCGTTCCCTCGGGGTGGGGATGGACGGCGAATATTCCCGGCTTTGGACTATTGGCCGATCAGTTCAAGGAGCCCGCGCTGCAGCTGTGGCGCTACGACCCGAAAACCCTGGCGCCGGCGCTGTTCGGCCATTGGGGCAAGGTGCCGCTTAAGCCCTTCACCGGCACCATCGGCCTGGCACCCGCAGAGCCGGGAACCCATAGCGTCGTCCCGCCGCGCCGGGTCGGGGGCAACATGGACGTGCGCGACATTGCGCTGGGCACCGAGTTGTATTTGCCTGTCGAAGTTGCAGGTGCCCTATTCTCCGTTGGGGACACGCATGCTGCGCAGGGCGATGGCGAAGTGTGCGGCACTGCCATCGAAAGTCCGATGCGGGTGGCTCTGCAATTCGACGTACTGAAGCGCGAGCCGCTGACCTTTCCGCGCTTCAGAACTGAGGGACCGGTTACCCGCCACCTTGATGGAAAGGGATACGAGGTGACAACCGGCATCGGCCCCGATTTGATGGAGGCGGCACGTGCAGCACTCAGGTCGATGATCGATCTACTCGGTCGTCAGCAGGGCATCCCCGCCGTCGATGCCTATCTACTCTGCAGCGTGTGCGGCGACCTTCGCATCAGCGAAATCGTCGACATGCCGAATTGGACCGTGTCTTTCTATTTTCCGCGCATCGTGTTCGACTGACCTAAGTGTCGGGACTATTCGAAATGCCCCGCGCGTAATTTCAGCGCCGGCCGGTCAACCAAGGCGGCACCTTCACCGTTATACTGGGAGCCGCTGCTACCGCAGCCACTTAGTGGAGTATCCAGCATGACTACATGTCGTAGATTGGCAGCTATCGTGTGCTGCAGCCTGTTCCTGCCTCTCGTGGCTTCTGCCGCCGCTGCACCGACCGGCGCACCGCCCGATCAGGGAATTTGGCAGAAACATGAGTACTCCTTCGCTTTTATGGGCTTTACTACGACCTATTCCTGCGACGGGCTGGCCGATAAGATCAAGGTACTTCTGATCGCGGCGGGCGCGCGGCCCGACGCAAAATCGCGCGCGGGAGCGTGCGCCTCGGGCTTCGGGCGGCCGGACAAATTCGCGCGCGCATCGTTGATCTTCTACTCACTCGCGCCCGCTGCAACCGCCGCGTCCACGGACAGCAAGCCCGTCGCGGCCGCGTGGCGGTCAGTGACGTTCGCCTATCGCTCGCCGCGCGAACTCACCACCGGAGATTGCGAGCTCGTCGAGCAATTCCGTAACAACGTGCTGCCCATGTTCACAACTCGCAATATCGACAATCGCACGACGTGTGTGCCGCACCAGGAGTCAGGATCGAACATCAGTCTGCGTTTTGAGTCCCTCGCCGCGGCGCCTCACGTTCCGTCTTCGACCACTCAACCCGGCGGAGGCTAGCCTCTACGGGTGTTCGTTTGGCAGCGGCGGCGGTGTTTGCCTGCGCCTCGAAGTAATTTGTCCACGACACAGGCGTCGACCGAATGAATTGCGCCCGCGGCCGCGTCATCTATTTGTTGTTCTGCGAAGCCGCCCTCGCCGAGGTGTTGCGCTTTTCGCGGATATAGCGCTCGTCGGTAATCTCGATCACTGCATGCATGCCGGTCGCGCCGACATCCTTGCGTGGTTCGAAGCGCTGATCGGCGAAGCGTTCGCGCTCGGCGGAGCTGACGCGCTTTACCGTCGGATTATCGTAGAACCCGGACAAATAGCTCGCGACCGCAGCGGCCGCATTCTCCTCGCCGAAGAAGCCCAGACGCAAGGCATGCACGATTCGGCCTTGATCGATACCGGCCACGGAGTACAGGCGGTAGACATCGAAGATATCGAGGTTCGGCACCGCCTCTGAATCGAATGCCTCCTCGGACAGCGACAACTGGATCACGAACCAACGAGACGCTTGCTCGCTTTGCAGTTCCAACATGGTCAATGCGCGCACGGTTTGTGTCGATTCGACACTCAGCAAGCGATTTTTCGACTGCTCGATAGGCGCAGCAGGAATCCCGGCGGCGCCGGATGCGGACCGTGCATTTCGCGGCGCGGGTGCAGCAGGCTTTGGCGGTGCAACGACGGCGGGTGCCGGCATCGGCGGCGGTGCAAACACCCGATCACGCAACACCGGCGGCACCCGCGGCACGGCGGTAGCGGTACTCACCGGAGCTGGCGGCGCTGCGGCAGGCTCCTCCAACAGCGATAAAACGAGCGGCGCCGCCTCAATGACCTTGGGGGCAGGCGCGGGCTCAGCCTTCTTGGCCACCGGCTTCGGCTCACCCGCCCTCGCCAACGAGACAGGTTCGATGGCCAGGGTAACCGCCTCGGCGACCTTCTTAGGCTCGACCGTCTTCACTGCCTGGGCGGCCTTCACTGGCTCGTTAATCCTCACGCCGCTTGCGGTCTTCGCCTGCAGAGTCGCGATCGCCCGTAAGTCGTCTGCATCGGCGGTTGCGGTCAACGCGCCGGGATAGACGTTGCGAACCTTGTCGAGGATGATGTCCGCGTCGTCCTCATTGGCGAAAGGCCCAAGCCGCAGCCGATAGCGCATTCGCCGATCTTCGGTACGCTGCACTTGGTATACATGAGCTTCGCGACCCGAGTCGAAGCTCTTGGGAGGCAAGTCGATCGGCGCGGTCGACACGCTGAGATTGATGACGAAGGGCCCCGGACCACCGAGGCGCGTTTTCTCGGGAAGTGGAGCGAACAAATCGTCGATGCTGAGGTGCCAAATATTTCCGGTCACTGGTGTATTTATCGGCTTTGCCATAAATGATTTCTTCCACCAACATTGCGACGCTGTGAGAATAGTGGCTAAGCAAGCGCAGTGAAACCGTGATCAATGTCTCCGCGCGGCGACAAAGTCGGTGATTCCCGATTTATGTCAAGGAGAACGGTTGCACGCAACGAATCACGTTATGTCATCGCCGCACGCAAAGTTAAATGCGGGGGCGCGTTGAATATGCTCGCGGCAATGAAATCTGCGCCGCTCATTTTTTCTTCAGCGCGTAAACCTCACGCCCATCAAGAAAAGTGTTCGTCACCTTGGTGTCGTGCAGTTCAAATGGATCGAGCGAAAATATATCGCGATCGAGCACGACGAAATCGGCGCGCTTGCCGGCTTCGATGCTGCCGGTAGTGCGTTCCTGTTTCAAGGCAAAGGCGGCGTTGATGGTGTAGGCGTCCACCATGTCTTGCAGCGTGAGGCCTTGTTCCGGCAGCAGCGTCGGCTCGCCGCGGCGCTCGGCGCGGGTGATGCCATGTTCGATTGCAATGAACGGATCGAAGCTGCTCACCCCCCAATCGCTGCCACCGGCAATGAGGGCGCCCGCGTCGCGCAGCGAGCGCGCCGGGTACAGATAACGGGAACGCTGCGGACCAATGAATGGAATGGTAGCCTGATCGGTGTAGTCTCCCGCCTCCGCCCAGAGAAGCTGGAAATTCGCGATCACCCCCAATTGCTTGAAGCGTGGAAAATCAGCAGGATCGACGAGTTCCAGGTGCGCGATCTGGTCGCGGTTATCGAGCGTCCCATTGCTGCGCCGGGCCTGCGCGATCGCATCCAGCGACGAGCGAACTGCGCGGTCACCGATGGCGTGAACGTGAACGGTCAGGCCGGCGGCATCTGCGCCAGTGACGATCTTGTTCAAATTGTCCTGCTCGAAGTACGAAGGTCCGCTATCCGAAGTCGCACGGCCCCGGGCGTCGAGATAGGGCTGGAGCATGGCCGCGGTATGCGACGGATACTCGATTACGCCGTCGGCAAATATTTTCACCGCATCGGCGCGCAGGAAGTCTGGATCCACCGCCCATTTGGCGCGAAACTTCACCGCCTTGTCGACCAATACGGCGGCGGGCTCATGAAGATTCTTCAGATGAAATGATCCGCGTACCCGCATGTTCAGCCGATGCTCATCGTATAGACGCTTGTAAATCTGCATGCTGCGATCGTCTACGGCCGCGTCCTGCACCGACGTGATCCCCACGGCGCGCATCGAGTCCAAAGCCTTTGCGAGCCGCGCCGCCTGTTGATCGAGGCTGGGCGCCGGCATCACGGACTGCGCGATTTCCGCGGCACTGTCACGTAATGTTCCCGTCGGCTGTCCTGAGGCGTCGCGTTCGATATGCCCGCCGATGGGATCCTTGCTCGCGGCCGTGATGCGCGCGAGCTTGAGCGCAGCGGAATTCACCCACACCGTGTGCCCGTCCGAGCCGGTGAGCAGCAAGGGTCGATCCGACAGCATGGCGTCCAGATCCGCCCGCGTCAGCGTCAAGTCAGAGGGATCGACCATGATCACTTCGAACCACTGAGTGCGCTCTCCCGGCTGCTCCTTCAGGCACGCCGCGACCCTGCTCCTGAGCACGGCCAGAGCCAGCGGTTTGTCGTCGAGGCTGCACTTGCCGACATCCTGTGCGCTTTGTGCAGGATGTGTGTGAGCATCGATGAGGCCCGGCAACACGACTCGGCCGGCGAGATCGACCGATCGCGTACTTGGGCCGACGAATGCGCTAATCGCCTCATCAGTGCCCGCGGCAACGATGGCATTGCCGCGCACCGCCAATGCCTGCACTACGCGGCGGCCCGCATCTTGCGTGTGAATCTTGCCGTGCAACAACACGAGATCGGCCGGGGCGGGCGCGGCGATCGCGCCAACACCAAGCAAGCTCAGCGACACTGTGGCTAAAACAAAGCGATTCATAGTTCTACGCCCCCTGCAGCCGCCGCGCGAAGCTCATGATTTCGCCGGAGATTAAATCGAGCATCTGTGCCACGCGCGCTACCTGACACTGTCCATCCTCGTCGAAAATAGTCTCCGTCGAATTGATCGCGGCCCCCATCGGGGTTGGCCAACCGCGCAACGCATGCACGATTTCACGCAACGCGCCCAACGTGTTTACCGCGCCCGGCCACCCGCCCGCGGTCGCGATGCAGCCGACGGCCCGCCCGCTCAAATAAGGGCGCGGGTCCCCGCGCAAGTCCTCGGCGTAATCCAAGGCGTTCTTGACGACACCGGAAATGCTGCCGTGATAGCCCGGCGATCCCAAGACAATCCCGTCGGCAAGCGCCAGTTCCGCGACCAGGTCGCGGGCCGCATCGCTGCGCTCGGGATTGTCGGGTTGGTACAGCGGCAGTTGCAATGCGGCGCCGCTGATGAGCTTGGTTCTCGCGCCGGCGCGTTGCGCGGTGTTGAGTACATGCCGCATCGCCCGTTCGGTCGAAGAATTGGCCCGCAGGGTTCCGCCGACGGCAACGATGTAGGGCGCACTCATGCCGGGATCCTACACGTAATTCCAGGAATTGATTAGTGAGCCGCGTCTGCGCCGCGCGCCGTGAACGGCGGCTTCGCGAACCAGACAAACGGAATCAACAACAGGTACGTCCACCCCAGCACATGAAATACGTCGTTGACCCCCAGTGTCATGGCCTGCGTGGTAATGACATGTTCGACGTATTCGAAAGCGCCGGTGCCTGAAACTCCGTGGTTGCCGAGCTGCGCCTGGTACTCCGTCCACGCACCGGCGGAGTTGCGCACATGTTCGGTGAGGACCGCGTGATGGTAATCGGTGCGGTGATTCCACATGAATACCGTCAACGCGGTCGCAATGCTGCCCGACATGGTGCGCACGAAATTGCTCAGGCCCGAGGCGGACGCCAGGTCGCTCGGCGGAATCCCGGACAGCATTATTTGATTCAGGGGCAAAAAGAAAAAGGCAATCCCCAGCCCTTGCAGGAAGCGCGGCGTCGCAAACTGCCAGAAGGTCGCGGTATCGTTGAGGGTGGCGGCCCAAAAAATAGCGAACCCGAATACGCAGAACGCGAAACTGGCGGCAAGCCGCAGATTCAGCCGGTTCATGTTGCGCCCCACGATGGGCGCCGCCACCAAGGCCAACAGTCCGACGGGCGCCACCGCCAATCCCGCCCAGGTAGCGGTATATCCAACCGTGGTCTGCAGCCACAACGGAAAAATGACGTTGACGCCGGTGAGCGAAAAATACGAGACGCCGATGACCACGGTGCCCACCCAGAAATTGCGCCGGCTGAACAGGTGCAGATCGATGACCGGGTGTTTGTCGGTGAGTTCCCAGGGAATGAGGAAGGTGATGCTGATCAACGAGACAAGGCCGGCCACGATAATGATCGGCGAGTTGAACCAATCCTTCTCATTGCCGTTATCGAGCATGAACTGCAGGCTGCCGACGCCGATGACCAGAAGCATGAGTCCGGCCACATCGATGGGCAATTTCACGATCTTCGATTCGCGGTGCCGCAGAAGCGACCAGCTGGCCATCGCTGCAAACGCGCCCACCGGCAAATTGATATAAAACAGCCACGGCCAGGACAGATTATCCGTAATCCACCCGCCGAGAATAGGCCCACAAATTGGTGCGATGATGATCACCATGGCCCACAGAGCGATCGCCATGCCGCGTCGTTCGATCGGGTAGTTGCGCAGCAGGATCGCCTGCGCCACCGACATCATGGGACCGGACACCAACCCCTGAATGAGCCGGGCCGCGACCAGCATGGGCATGCTGGTGGCGAGCCCGCAGAGCGCCGAAAAGCACATGAACAAAAAGATGGACGTGACAAAGGTCCTGACTTCTCCGAAACGCCGGCCGATCCACCCTGTCATCGGCTGCATGATCGCCGCCGCCAGCATGTAGGAGCTGATCGCCCAGGTCCCCTCCGACGTGCTTACACCGAGACTGCCGGAAATGGCCGGTACGGAGACATTGACAATGGTCATGTCCAGAATCTCCATGAACGACGCCGTGGCAATCGCTGCCGTCAGAAACAAAAGTTTGCCGCCGCGCAGCGGCGGATACTCGTACGCCGGCGGCAGCGGTGCGGGCTCAGCCACGGGTCTTGCCGCTTAGCGCGCTGGTGCGAGATTGCGACGCACGACAGCATCAGCTTCGGCATTCGCCTTGTCGAGATCCTGGGTATAGACCTGGGTATCGCCCACCGCCGTGTCTGTGGCATTCATCGCCAGGACGGCTCCGTTGCGCGAAGTCGTGTCCACCGTCACCGTGGCGGACAATCCCACCCGCAGCGGAGATTTCACCAGATCTGCGTCGTCGATTTGAATGCGCACCGGTACTCGCTGCACCACTTTGATCCAATTACCCGAGGCGTTTTGCGCAGGCAACAACGAAAATGCCGCGCCGGTGCCGGCCGCCATACCCTTGACGTGACCGTGGAAAATAAAGGATCCACCGTACAGGTCACTGCGCACCTCGGCCGGCTGTCCGATACGCAGGTGCCTTAGCTGCACTTCTTTGAAGTTCGCATCCACCCACAATGAACTAAGCGGGATGACGGTCATGAGCGCCTGCCCGGCCTGGATGTGCTGGCCCAGCTGCACGCTGCGCTCCGCCGCGTAACCCGTGACCGGCGCCACCACAGCATTGCGTTGTGCGGCGATCCAGGCATCGCGATACGCCGACTTGGCCTGCAGCACCGACGGATTGTCTTCGACTTCAGTGCCGTCAACCAGGGCATGCGAGGAAGTCGACTGGCGCACGGCTTGGGTCAACGCAGCGCGCGCCAATTCGACGCTCTCGCGGGCATGCCGCACTTCTTCCGGAGCGATGGCATGCTCGGCCAGCAAAGGCTCGCGTTTGGCAAGATCGTTCTGGGCGCGCGCCAACTCCAGTTTTCGGGTGTCGATGACCGAGTCGTATTCAGAAGCCGTCGATTTCTCCTGGCGCACTTGGCGCACGGCCTGCGCCAAGGCGCTCGCCATGCGGCTCAAGTTGGTCTGCGCGTCGATGGGGTCGAGACGCACCAATACCTGTCCCGCTTTGACCAGCTGAGTGTCATCGGCCAGCACGGCGATCACAGTGCCGGAAACTTGGGCCGAGATCACCACCTTGTTGCCGTTGACGTAGGCATCGTCGGTGCGCTCGCGCTTCGACAGTACCAATACCCAGTAGGCAGCCCACAGCGTGCCGAGCACGATGAAGATGAGCGCAATGAGCAGGAGGATCTTGGTGCGATTGCCGTTGGCAGGCGCGGCCGCTGCGGGTTCTACGTTTGCGTTCATGGTGTCGTCGTGTTGGCCGAGTGAATATTGGCTGGCTGCTGCGGGTTCTCATAGCCGCCGCCGAGGGCGCGCTGCAGGGCGATGTCCGCCGACAGCGCCGACGCATCGAGTTGCAGCAGCGCGTCGCGTTGTTCCATCCAGGACTCCGTCGCAGCGAGTTCGGTCCGCGAGTCGATCACTCCCTGTCTGACGCGCGCCGCCGCGCTGCTCTGCAGTTGGCGCGCCGCGTCCACTTGGAGCGCCCGCTGACTGCGCTGAGCCGCGATTTGCGCGCGGTTGGATGCCTGCGTCGCCACGTCGCGAGCGGCGCTGACCAGTGTGTCTTGATAGCTCGCGACAGCCGAATCGATTGCGGCTTGGGTCGCGCCGTAGCGAGCCTTGAGCCGGCCGGCGTCGAATATGGGCAAATGAATCGCAGCAGTCGCCTGCGGAACGCGGCTGCCGTACTCGAGCAATCTGCCCACGTCGATGCTGGAAAGGCCCAGCAAGGCATTGATGGTGACGTCCGGAAAGAACTCAGCCCGCGCGGAATCCCGATTTCTCTCTGCAGCTTCCACCCGCCAGCGGCTGGCGGTGATATCCGCGCGGCGCGCAATCAAGTCTATTTTGACGTCGTCGGGCAGGTTGGCGGACAACACCGGCAGAGGTCTTGCCTGCAGCGCCGGCAATTCCGAGACGGATCGGCCGACCAATGCGGCGAGCGCAACCACGCGCAGCTTCGACGAGCCCTCCAACGCTGCGATCTGTTCGCGGGCGGCGGCCACGGCAAGGTCGGCGCGATAGTTGTTGTCCGCGGCATCCAAGTCCGCTCTGACGCGGGCGGCGGCGATCGCTGCCTCGCGTCCCACGACATCCGCACGTTCGCGCGCGAGCGCGATGCGGCTCTGATCCGCCTGCCAGCCAAAGTAAGTATCTGCAATCGAGCTCGCGAGCATCAATGCCGCGGCGCTGCGATCCGCCTGTGCCGCGTGCGCCTGATCCATGGCCGCCTCCACTGCGTCGCGCTGCTTACCCCACCAATCGAACGTATAGCTCGCCTGCAATCCCAAGTCGTATTGGCTGTACCAGGAGAAACCAAGCAGTTGCGGCGGGAACAGTCCGTTGTCGCTGAGGCGCTGCCGGTCGATCCCTGCGCTGGCATCCACTTGTACGCCGGACGCCGCGCCGGCCACGCGCACCGACTGGCGCGCCGAATCATACCGGGCATGCGCGCTCGCCAGCGTGGGCGAAGACGCCACGCCCAGCTCGATCAATCGATCGAGAGTGGGATCCTGGTAGCGCTTCCACCAGTCCGCCGCCGGCCACTCGCCCCCGCCGGCGGTCTCGAGCCCATCCAACGGCGCCGCGTTTGGTAATTGCACGGCCTTTTGTTTCGGCGGCAATCCGGCGCAGCCCACGCTCATTACTGCAAGCAGCGTGGCGACGCAACGCCAGCGCTTCACTGCTCGGACTCCTTGTGTGCTGCGGCCAGGTTCGCCTGCAGCCGCCTGAGCTGCGAGATCAATTGAACTTGCTCCGCCTGCGAAAATTCCGCGAGCATGCCGCGCAGCGACGCGAACATTTTGGGTAAAAGCTGGCGCACCAGTTCTTCTCCCTGCTCCGTTATGCGCAGGACCATGCGCCGCCGATCGTGCGCGCTCAGGACACGCGTAATCAGATCGCGGCCCACCAGGGCATCGCAGATGCGTGACATGTTCGCCGGGCTCTGCGCAGCGCGCGTGCACAAATCACCCGGGTGAGCCATGCCCTCCGGTTGTGAGAACAGCGTGGTGAGGACGCGAAACTCCGCTTCGGCAAGTCCGAAAGGGCGAATTTTCTGCTCCAGGGTCGCAGTCATTTCCCGCCCCATGTGCAGCAGCAAACGGCTCAACAGAATCTCATTGAGCGGCACGTCCGGCATGCGCGTGTTCAACGCACGCAGATTGGCCTGCAGCAGATCGAATTGTGAGTCGCTATGGTTCATTCGTATGCTAACCACTAATAGTCATATATTTTATACATGAATAACCAATTCGTAAATAGTTCTTGCAACGGAAAACGACACATGTCATTTTTCGGAGATGGACGAACCCTCCCTGACCCCTGAACAGATGATTAGCCCCTCCGATCACCCCTCCAACAGGGTTGGGCGACCGCGCCGTGGCACAGAATCGGCCCGGACGGCTGCCTTGATGGCCGCCGCCACCCGGGTATTCCTGCGGGACGGCTATGGTCAGGCGAGCATCGACAAAGTAGCCAGTGAGGCCGGTGTTTCGACACGCACAATTTATGAGCGATTCAAGAATAAAGCGGACCTGCTGACGGCGGTGATTAGCGGTTTGGTCGAGCGCGATATGGCGACCGTGCTTGCGACCACGGAACTCGAACGTCTCCACCCTCAGGAAGCCCTCTCCGCAATTGCCCACACCATCACC
>JBDUEQ010000138.1:0-41009 GCA_040002315.1 Gammaproteobacteria bacterium | reverse complement strand
AAGTCTCGAAAAACGCGTTTCAGCTGGAAGGGCGCGCAGTATAGCCCTGGGTTTGAACCTGTCAACCGCTTGTCTTGATTCTTTGCTGCGGCCCAATATCGCCCGCAATCCGCTGCGTGTTGCAAGTTTATTATTTGCGGGAGAACCTGCACCCGGGGCTGCACGTCAGGCATTTCCCGCAGTATCTTTTCACCGTGCAGGCTGTAGCGAAACTCCTAGAGCGCATTCTTGTTCAGTTCGCTCGGTACTAATGCGGAGCGCACTTCCATTGAACGATACCCGTCCGCGGCCGCGACCTATTGCACCAAACGAGGGCCTTTTAATTGACCCAGCGGAGGACGGCGGCTAGCCTACAACGCTGTGAGGAAACCGGGTATCCCTTGGTGCATCGCAATACTTTCCGAAAACCAACCCTACCCCGGCAGTTCACACAGCTGATGACTCGGCTTGCGCCGTTCGCGGCGGCGGCCAGCGCCGCGCTCATTCTCTGGCATGCGGCGCGCGATTCCCCCACATCTGTTGCCAAGACGCCGGCACCCTTGGTTTACCCTAATGCGCCGGCACGCCCAGTCGTGGTCATCCCTCTCGCCTTAAACGCCGCGCCGGCACCGGTCAACGCGCAAGTCTCGGCGCAGCAAGCCAGCGTCGGTGCGACCATTGAAGTAATAGTCGGAAGAAACGACACCCTGGACGGCATTTTCCGCCGCATGGCGCTCGACACGGCAGATCTCGCCGCGATTCGTCATTTGCCGGGCATTCACCAGAGCTTGGATTTCCTGCGTCCTGGCGACGCCATCAAGGTCACGCACAACGACGGCGAGATCAAGGAGCTCACGCGCCGGTTGAGCGAAACGCAGACTCTTAAGGTAGTACGTGAAGAGGCCGGGTTCGCGGCGAAGATGATAGACAATCCCGTGCAGACGCGGATACGCACTGCCACTGCGACCATTGATTCCTCGCTGTTTCAAGCCGCCGAGGCGGCGGGTATATCGGACGTCGTCGCGTTGAAGCTCGCTAACGTATTTGCCTGGGATATCGACTTCGTGCTCGACATCCGCGAGGGAGACCGTTTCACCGCCGTCTACGAGCAGATCTATCACGACGGGAAATACCTTCACGACGGCGATGTGCTCGCGGCCGAGTTCATCAATAACGGCAAGCTGTATCGGGCGGTGCGCTTCGTGACGGATGGCGGCAGCGTCGGCTACTACACCCCGGACGGGCTGCCGATGCGCAAGGCCTTCCTGCGAGCGCCGGTCGAGTTCACGCGCGTGAGTTCAGTGTTCAATCCGCGCCGCCTGCACCCCATCTTGAATCTCATTCGCGGGCACATGGGCACCGACTATGCAGCGCCCACCGGCACCCCGGTGCACGCCGCCGGCGACGGGCGCGTCAGTTTTGCAGGGCGCAGAGGCGGCTACGGCAATGCAGTGGTGCTCGCTCATAGCAGCAGCGTGTCGACTCTGTATGGCCACATGTCCCGCTTCGCCAGGAATGTGCACATGGGCTCGCATGTACAGCAGGGCGATGTCATCGGCTACGTCGGCATGACCGGACTCGCCACCGGTCCCCATCTGCACTACGAGTATCTGGTGAACGGTGTGCACCAGAATCCGCAGACGGTGCAGCTGCCGGGTGCCGCACCCCTGCGCGCGGAAGTTTTGCAGAAATTTCGCAGCACCGTTGCGCCGCTGTTGGCCGACTTGACGCCTGAGCGGGATGCTTCCGCGGCGCCTGCGGGCCCGCTCGCCACCCGATCAGTCGCCATCCGCTCGCTCGTCGATGGTCCGGTCGCTGCCGAAGCCAGTGCCGGCAGCGTGTTCACCGTCTCCGCGGTCCTCGAAGATCCGCGCTTCTTGCTCAGCGACAACCACTCACAGATTTCGATCAATTGATTCAGTCATAGGACCGGACCGGCGCTGCAAATGGGTTTCTACCTCGGTCTGATGTCCGGAACCAGCATGGATGCCATCGATGCGGTGCTGGTGGACTTCGATGCCTCTCCTTTGCGGATCATTGCGGCGAGCGCCACCGCCTTCGATCCACATCTCAAAAACCGAATCGCCGCCGTCCTGGATTCCGCCGACAGCGTCGCGCTCGACGAGCTCGGCCAGATCGACGTGGAGCTGGGACGCGCCTTTGCCGAGACCGCGCTCGCTCTGTTGCGCGATGCCGGGATCAACGCCGGCTGCGTGACGGCCATCGGCAGTCACGGGCAAACTCTGCGTCATCGTCCCGACTTGCCGACTCCGTTTACCTGGCAGATCGGCGATCCCAACAGCCTGACCGAGATGACGGGTATTACCGTGGTGGCCGACTTCCGCCGCCGCGACGTCGCTGCCGGCGGCCAAGGCGCCCCACTGCTGCCGGTATTTCACGATCAGGTGTTTCGCAGCAAGGACGAAGATCGCGTCATCGCCAATTTAGGCGGCATCGCCAATATCACCATCTTAAAGCGCGACACCACGGTCACCGGCTTCGACACCGGGCCCGCCAATCGCCTGCTCGATGCCTGGATTTCCTTGCATCAGGGCAAAGATTTCGATGCCGAGGGTGCTTGGGCGAGCACGGGGCGCTGCGACGACACTCTGCTCGCCGAACTATTGGTCGAGCCCTATTTGAATCTGCCGCCGCCGAAGAGCACCGGCCGAGAGCTCTTCAATCTACCCTGGCTTAGAACCAAGCTGGGGCACTCTTCACGCCGGCCCGAGGACGTGCAGGCGACGCTGCAGCAATTCACTGCCGCTACGGTGGCCGCCGCGGTGAGCAGATACGCCCCCGGCGCGGCACTGTACCTTTGCGGCGGCGGCGCGCACAACGCGGCCATGCGGCATGCGATAGCTCGGTTGGTGGCACCCAGCCCCGTCGACACCACGAGAACCCTCGGTCTTGATCCCGACTACGTCGAGGCGGTGGCGTTTGCGTGGTTCGCGCGGCGCACTCTCGAAGGATTGACCTCCAGCGCCGCCAGCGTGACCGGCGCCCGGGGCGCGCGAATATTAGGCGGCGTGTATCGTTACGCGTAAACAGATACGCTTATGACCGACGCCGACCTGCAAACTCCGCAGCTTTACCTCAATCGCGAACTCTCGTTTCTGGAGTTCAATCAGCGAGTTTTGGAGCAGGCCAAGGACGACCGCATCCCGCTGCTCGAGCGAGTTCGATTTCTGTGCATCTCCTGCGCCAACCTCGACGAGTTCTTCGAAATCCGGGTTGCCGGTCTCAAGGAGTTGCTGGAGGCCGGTGCGGTGCAGGGTGGGCCGGATGGCCTGCCTGTTCCAGAGCAGCTGAAGGCGATTCGTAGCCGCGCCGTGCGCCTGGTCGACGAGCAGTATCAGTTGCTGAACGACGTGCTCATGCCGGAACTTGCCCGCAACGGCGTGGTATTCGTCTCTCCCGAGATGTGGACCGAAGCTCAGGCCGCCTGGCTTGCCGACTATTTCAGCCGCGAGGTCGAGCCCGTCTTGAGCCCGCTGGCATTGGACCCGGCGCGGCCGTTCCCGAAAATCCTCAACAAGAGCTTGAATTTCGCGGTGGTGGTGGAAGGCGAGGATGGATTCGGCCGCAACAGCGGCCTTGCGGTGGTGCAAGCACCGCGTTCCCTGCCTCGCCTGATCAAGTTGCCCGACGAACTCGGCAGCCGCAACTTCGTGTTCTTGGGCACCATCGTCGAGGCCTTCGTTTCCAAGCTGTTTGCCGGCATGCTCATGCGCGGCTGCTACCAATTTCGAGTAACCCGCAACAGCGATTTATTCGTCGAGCAGGAAGAAGTCGACGACCTGCTGCGCGCGGTGGAAGGCGAACTCGCCTCGCGCCGCTTCGGCGATGCGGTTCGCCTGGAGACGGCGCACGACTGTCCGGACGAGATTCTCACTTACCTGTTGGGGCAATTCGGACTCACCGGCGACGATCTATACAAGGTCTCGGGACAAGTGAACCTGAATCGCCTCATGGCCGTGTACGATCTGGTCGATCGCACCGAACTCAAATACACGCCGTTCGCGCCGAGTATCCCCGAGCGGCTGCGAATGGGCAGCGACATATTTGCCACACTGCGCGCAGGAGACGTGCTTTTGCACCATCCGTTTCAGGGCTTCGGTCCTGTTGCGGATTTTATCAAGCAGGCAGCCGGCGACCCGCAAGTACTCGCCATCAAGCAGACTCTATATCGGGCCGGCAGCGACTCGTCCATCGTCGGCGCACTTGCCGACGCCGCCCAGGGCGGCAAGGACGTCACCGTCATCATCGAGCTGCGCGCGCGCTTCGATGAGGAAGCGAACATAGAACTCGCGACCCGGCTGCAGGAAGCCGGCGCGCACGTCATGTATGGTGTGTTCGGCTACAAGACGCACGCCAAGCTCGTCATGGTAGTGCGTCGCGAGGACAAGGGCTTGCGGCGCTACTGCCATATGGGCACCGGCAATTACCACCCCAAGACCGCGCGACTTTACACCGACTATGGCCTGATGACCGCCGATGAGGCCATCGGCGAGGACATCCACGAAATATTTCTGCAATTGACCGGCCTGACCCGTGTGCCGCGCCTGCGCAAGCTCTTGCATGCGCCGTTCAGCTTGCATCAAGCGCTGCTCGCCAAGATCGAGCGGGAATCCGTCCACGCGGGTGAGGGCAGGCCCGCCCGCATCATTGCCAAGCTCAACGCACTCACCGAGCCCACCATCATCCAAGCTCTGTACCGGGCTTCGCGCGCCGGTGTGAATATCGACCTCATTGTGAGGGGGGTGTGTTGCCTGCGGCCTGGGGTGCCCGGCGTTTCCGACCGCATCAAGGTACGGTCAATCGTAGGCCGCTTCCTGGAGCATTCCCGCGTCTATTTTTTTGAGAACGCCGGCGAGCGCGAGATCTATTGCGGCAGCGCCGATTGGATGGATAGGAATCTATTCCGCCGCATCGAGGTCGCATTCCCGATCGATGCGCCGGAATTGCAGGAACGCGTCGCTGACGATTTGAAAATGTATCTGGCCGACGATGTGCAGGCCTGGGTCATGAATTCCGAGGGCCATTACATACGCGCCGTGGACACGGAAGACTTGAGCGCTCAAGCACGGCTGCTCAGCCTGTACGACGAACGAGTGGCGTTCATCGACGCCTAAACTCAGGGCGAAAATGCGCTCGGCGCGTCGCACGTGCCGGCGTCCCGAACTTACGCGTCCCAGACTACGCGTCCCGGTTCAAACAATGTTCAAGCGAAAACCGGCGTCTTTCAGATACTGCCGCTCCTGCTCGAGATCCTCGAGGGTAAGCGGATGCTCCTTCATCCACCCCTGCGGCAATTCCATGTTCACCGTGCGGCCCTTGACCTTGAGCTTAACCTCCGGCAATGGCTGGGGACTCCGTCCTCGATGCAGCAGCACCGCGAGGCGCAGCAGCACGGTCAAGAACTCCGCATGACGATCCCAGGGCGGCAGCAAATCCTCCAACGATTCGAAAGACAATTGCCGGCGGTGTCCCTCTACCAAGGCGGACAACAGCAGTTGTTCCTCGCGCGGGAACCCCGGCATGTCGGCATGCTGCAGCAAGTAAGCGCTGTGCCGGTGATACTTCGAGTGCGCGATGTCGAGTCCCGCTTCATGGAGCCGCGCCGCCCAGCGCAGCACGGATTCAGCCAGCGGGTCTTCCAGTCCCCAATCGGACTCGACTTGCTCGAGCAGGGCGACCGCCGTCTTTTCGACTCGATCCGCCTGCACGCCGTCGACGTGATAGCGCATTTCCATGGCGCGCACGCTGCGTACGCGCGCGTCTTCGTCCGTGAAGCGGCCCATGAGATCGTACAGCAGGCCTTCGCGCATCGCTCCCTCAGCTACTCGAACACGGTCGATGGCGAAGTTCTCGACGATTTCCAACAGTATCGCGAGCCCGG
This sequence comes from Gammaproteobacteria bacterium, assembly GCA_040002315.1. Lineage (GTDB taxonomy): Bacteria > Pseudomonadota > Gammaproteobacteria > Steroidobacterales > Steroidobacteraceae > Bog-1198. The sequence continues at coordinate 35,128 of JBDUEQ010000138.1, read as the reverse complement.
CGGGAAATACCGGAGCACGCTCGGCATCCACATCCGGAAGGTCCAGTTCGTCCACATGACCGGCCGCGACCATCCGCTCGGCGAGCAGCCGCAGATTATCGAGAGTGATGCGCGGCGATTCGGGATTTAGCCGGCGCAGCACATCGCCGATAACTCGCACAGTTCCCGAGCTGCCGAATGCCTGCAGCCAACCGAGCTTGCGGTAAGCCTCTTGCATCGGCTCGAGTTCCAGCCTGACTGCCGTTCGTGCGCGCTCGAAGCGCTTCTCGGAAATTTTTCCGTCATCAAAACAAATGGCGCTCAAGCCCACGCAACCTACCGACAGGCTTTCGAGCAGCAAGGGACTGAATCCCTCGCCGATCACGACCTCGGTCGAGCCTCCGCCGATATCGATCACCAGGCGCTTGTCGGGGCTCATCGGACTCGTGTGCACGACACCGGAGTAGATCAGGCGCGCCTCTTCCAGTCCGGAGATGATTTCGATGGGGTGACCGAGCGCGGCGCGGGCGCGCTCTAAAAACCAGCGCTTGCGCTTGGCGCGACGCAGAGAACTGGTGCCGACCACGCGCACGTTGTCGGCACGCATGGCGCGCAGTCGCTGGCCGAAGCGTTCCAGGCAGCGCAGAGCGCGGTCCGTGGCGGCATCGTCGAGACGACCGCTGTCGCCCAAGCCCGCCGCCAGTCGCACCATTTCCCGAAGGCGGTCCAAAATGACCAGCTGGCCGTGCGAATGACGCGCGACCACCATGTGAAAACTATTGGAGCCCAGATCGACGGCGGCAAGCACGTCGGGTACGACACGGCCGCCGCTCATCTACTGAATCAACATTCTTAGGCCGAGAATGAAGACCCGCAACCGCAGGTTGTTTTCGCGTTTGGGTTACGAATGACGAACTGCGCGCCCTGTAGATCCTCTTTGTAGTCGATCTCGGCACCCATCAGGTATTGCGCACTCATGGGATCGACCAGCAGCTGCACACCGTGGTTTTCGACGCAGAAATCCCCCTCCTCGATTTTTTCGTCGAAGGTGAATCCGTACTGGAAACCCGAGCAGCCGCCACCGGAGACGAATACCCGCAGCTTGAGGTTCGGGTTGGATTCCTCACGAATCAGCTCGCCCACCTTGCCGGCTGCGGCGTCGGTGAAAACCAGCACATTGGGCGGGGGGGGAGCCAAATCGCCCACACTCACAGATTCTGATGTTGCGCTCATAGGTACATTCTACCCCGCCGGCCGCCGGCCAATCAAAGTTCCGAACTCTCTTTGGGACCGGGTTCACCTCTTCCGGTGCTCCCCTTGCCCCGATGGATCAGCTTTCCATTAATTTGGGCGCCAACGGCGGTTTCAATGATGGTGTAGTTAACATTGCCCAAAACCCGCGCCTTGGCACCGAGTTCGACCCGATCGCTCGCTTCGATGTCACCTTTGACGACGCCATTGAGGATCACATTGGGCGCGATCACGGACCCCTCGATGCTGCCCTGCTGGCTCACGGACAGGAAAGTCCCCGCGCTCGAGTCGCCCTTGACGTTGCCGTTGATATAGCCGTCGAGGTGCAGTCCGCCGCTAAATTCGACGTCGCCGTTGATGCGAGTCTTGGGGCCGATCAAAGTATCGACCTTCGCGTTCTTACTCTGTTTCTGCTTGAACATCTGCGTCACCCTTACCCGATGGATTGGCCTCCGTTTCGACCGACATTCCCTGGGCTTTCCAAACGAAGGCCTGCCTGAAACTATGACTGACATCCCGGTCTCTGCTGCTGTGAATCTCGACCCCAACGCGTGTCGGATCGAATCCTCGAGGCAACTGGATGGGCTCATCGTAGTCCTGAAAGTAGCGGAATGAGTATGCCAGGCTCATGCGCCGTGTAGGTGTTAGCTGCGCAAATGTCAACGCCAGCGGCTTGCCGTTCATCAGCCCATCGATGGTGATCGCGGCCGTACCCGCCACGACGGCATCGGGTTTGCCGGTCTGCATCAGCACGAATTTCAAGTGAAATTGACCCACGGCCGGCTCCGGCACGATCTGCATTTGCTGTACTTTGACGTGGATGACCGAGTCGGGCTGCACCAAACCCCGGTAGAAGGATAAGTCCTGATTCAGGCGCGCGATTTGGCTTTGCATGTCACCCAGGCTGCGCTCGACCTGCTTATACCCCTCGCGATCCACGCGCCGCGCCACTTCCGCCGCTTCCAGCTGGGTACGCTGCTTTTCGTTCAATGCTTCCAGGCCGCGAATGCGCGCACTCGCGGACAAGGCCCCGCGCACCGAATCGACGACGCGAAAGCCCGCGTCATATCGGCCCAGCTCGAACGCCATATATAGTACGGCCAAGCCTAAGAGAGCGGCCAAGCCCATCAGCACCGCACGACGCCTCGGCGCATGCGATCTAACGACCAATTTGCCGAACGAATCCGCCATACTCAATTCCGCGCCGCAGCCAACCCGTAACAGACATTACACGAAGCGGCGCCGACTAAGGAACACTCATGCTCTGGCTCAAAGCATTTCACGTCATCGCCGTGGTCGCGTGGTTCGCCGGACTATTCTACTTACCGCGGCTGTATGTCTATCACGCGGACGCGAGGGACCCGATCGGCATCGAGCGCTTTATCATCATGGAGCGGCGCCTGTTTGCCATCATGACCATTGGCGCCGCCATCGCGTTGGGGTTCGGCGCGGCGATGTTGGCAGCGGCCCCCGCCTATCTTTCGATGGGATGGCTGCGGGTCAAGCTCTTGGTGGTGCTGCTCGTGATCGTCTACCATTTATTCTGCTACAAGCTGATGCAGGATTTTGCGCAGAACCGCAACACCCACACCGCCAAGTGGTATCGCGGCTTCAACGAAGCGCCCTCGCTGCTGCTGATCGCCATCGTATTGCTCGCAGTGCTCAAGCCTTTTTAGGGGCTTCGCTCTGAATTACGAGGCTGCGGCGACTTCTTGCCACCATTGCGGGTAGGGCGGCAAACCCTCCGGGAACATCACATTGCCCAGGTCGTGCAGCGCCCGCACATAAACCCGGCGCTTGAAATACACGACTTCACGCACCGGCGTCCAATAGTCGGACCAGCGCCAGCGGTCGAATTCCGGTGTCGCCGTAGCATCGAAGCGTATCCTTGATTCGTCGCCTAAGAGCTTGAGAAGAAACCAGCGTTGTTTCTGCCCGATGCAGCGGTCGCGCACGTACTGCCGCGGCAAACGGTAACGCAGCCAACCACGGGTGGAGCCCAATACCTCCACATCCGCCGGCTCCAAGCCGATTTCCTCCTTGAGCTCACGAAACAGCGCCTCCTCAACCCGCTCGCCGCGGTTGACGCCGCCCTGAGGAAACTGCCAACCGCGTCCACCGAGGCGCCCGCCCAAAAACACTTCTCCGGACCCGTGCGTGAGCACGATTCCCACATTGGCGCGGAAACCGTCCTTGTCGATGTAGTCGATGGCGGGTTGAACGGTCATTGGCTCAATTGTTCCATATCACCGGCCGCTTGTGGTCGCCGCGCAAGCACCCTATGGTACGCGGCACATGAGAGCCAGCAGATTGCTTCCCCTATTGGCAGTGACCGCATTCCTGAGCCTGGGCCTCGCCATTTCGGTCGGCAGCACGTCCGTGGCGTTCGGCAGTGCGCTGGACGCCCTGCTGAGCGGTCGGGATTCCGTGGTGCGCGAGGTGATCTTGAATCTGCGCCTGCCGCGCGCCCTGAATGCCTTCAGCACCGGAGGGCTGCTGGCACTGGCCGGCGTACTGATGCAGGTATTGCTGCGTAATCCTCTGGCGGATCCCTATGTTCTGGGCATTTCCGGCGGCGCCGCCGTGGCAGCCCTCGGTGCCATGCTTTTGGGGTTCGGTGGTTTGATGGTGGACTGGGCAGCTGGAACTGGAGCGCTGGGTGCGACTCTACTGGTCTTCGCGCTGGCGCACGCGCGCGGCGGCTGGACTCCGCAGAGATTATTGCTCAACGGCGTAGTGGTCGCCTCAGGTTGTGCCGCAGTCGTCAGCCTGATGCTGGCTCTCGGGGATGAGACGAAGTTGCGCGGCATGCTGTTTTGGCTGATGGGCGATCTATCGTTTGCGCCCTTCTCGCCGGGGGCTCTTTGCATGTTGTTCGTCGTGGGCGCACTTGCCATCGCCGGCGCACGCAGCTTGAACGTCTTGGCTCGCGGCGAAATCGAATCGCAATCCCTAGGGGTGGCGCTCTCGCCTGCACGCATCGCGTTGTTCGGCGCCACCGCCGCACTCACCGCCACGGCGGTTACCACCGCGGGCGGAATAGGCTTCATCGGTCTCGTCACCCCGCACCTGGTGCGTCTGGTCGCGGGCAGCAACCACCGCATCGTGGTGCCGGCATCGATATTATTGGGCGGCACGCTGCTCACCTTGGCGGATACTTTGGCGCGAATCGCCGCCGCCCCGCGCCAGCTGCCGGTCGGCGCGCTGACCGCGCTGATCGGCGTACCCTTGTTTTTGATGCTGATGCGCCGCGAACGGCGTATTAACTCCTAAAGGCTGAAGCGTCGTCGCGCTCAGCCGGCGCCCACCTGCACCCGATTTCGCCCCAGCGCCTTGGCTCTATACAACGCCGCATCGGCGTCGGCGAGCAGCCGATCGGCCATCGCCTTCAAGTCCGTTTCATGCCGGCCCGGCGCCACCGCCGCCACCCCCACCGACACTGTCAAGCTACGGTCGATCTGCGCCGTCAGGGAAAACGGCACCGCCGCGATAATTTCGCGAATGCGTTCCGCCAAGTGTGCGGCCTCGGCTGCGCCCGCCTCCGGCAACAGAATCGCCAGCTCATCGCCTCCGAAGCGTGCGGCTGTGTCCATGCTGCGAATTTGAGATTCCACGCGATGCGCAATCTCCTTGAGTGCGTTGTCGCCCGCCAGATGTCCGTAACCGTCATTGACGCTCTTGAAGCGGTCGATGTCTATCATCAGACAGGCAATGCTTCCGGCGCGCCGTTGCGCGCGCGCCAACTCCTCCTTCAGGCGTTGCTGCAAGTAGCGCCGATTGTGCCAACCCGTCAGGAAATCGGTGATGCCGGCGCGCAGCAGGCGCGCGCGATTGACCGCATTCTCGATGCACACGGCGGCCACTGCGCCCAAGTGCGCCAGAAACTCTGTTCCGTGATGCCGCGTGAAGCGGGACAGATCGCGGCTGCCGAAACACAAGGCGCCGGTCGCGCGGTCCTTGCGCGGCAGCGGTACCAGCGCTGCGCTCTTGAGATTCGTCGCGCCCGGAAACAGCAGATGGTGATCGGCCCCGACGAAGGGCCCGAGCCAGGGCTTATGCAGCACCGCCAGCTGCGGCGCAAGCCCGATCAAGGAATCGACGAAGAAAATCTGCTTGAATTCGTCGGGCCTGTCGCCGCCCGCCAGCAGCAGATGCCGGACCTCATGTTGGGGATCTAGAAGTACGACGCTGACCGCGTCCAAGGCATAGGACTCGCGCAGTCCTTCCACCATGGCGCGCAGCAACTGCGCCAGACTGTCGGCCCGCAGCAGGGACAACTCGCGCGCCTGCGTGCGCTTGAGGATGCTCTCGTTGTTGGCGGCCTCGGCGTTCATTTCCGCCACGCGCTTCCTGAGATCCTCGTTCTCCCTTAGCAAGTCATCCATAGCCGAAACTCCCGTCAGCTGCCGATCAGCCGGCACGCGCTGCCGCCCGCACATCCAAGTAAGCTCGCCCGCGGGTCATGAGGGCCGTGAATTCCGTCGCATTCCCCGACTTTACCGTTGCCACCAGATGCTCCACCGCCTGTTGTAGAGCGAGCAAAGACTCGCCGCCGTATTCGTTCAGGCTCTGGATTTCGTAATATAAGTCGGGGCTTTCGGCGGCCACGCGGCTCGCCACTTCAAGTTGCGAATCAAAAGTGGTGCTCGATAGCTGAGCCAACCGCGGCGCCGCTTCGCCGCTGTCGGCAAGCGCCGTAAAAAAAGCGATATTGAGCGCGTGCGACAACCCCAACACATAGGCGATCAAGCGATCGTGTTCGTCGAGGCCCATGACGACCCGCTCCGCCATGGTCGGTGCGAATAATTCCTGCGCTTCCTGCAACGCATCGGCATTGCCCAAATCGATGAAAATCACGTGACGGTCGGACAGCAGCACCGTATCCGGCCCGAACATGGGATGCAGCGAGGTTACGCGGCAACCGGCCTTGACCAGCGCATCGAGGCCGGCGCGCAGCGGCGTCTTGAGGGAACCCAAGTCGAAGATCAGGCCACGCGGTGCGCGCAGCGCCAAGAACTCGAGCAGTCGCGTCGTAGCGCTTAGCGGAGTGGCGAGCACGATCAAGTCAAAATCCAAGGGATCGCTCTGCCAGTCGGCAATGGTATCGAACCCGGGAAGGCCACCCATGGGATCGGCTATCGCGACCCGAAACCCTTGCGAGGCCAGGAATTCCGCGAACCACCCGCCCATCTTGCCGTGACCCCCGATCACCAAAGCCCGTTTTCCGCTGCCATGCGCCTGGGCGGCAACTCGCGCATGCTCCTGCGTCGCCAAGGATGACTGAATGAGCTGCCGCAGCAGCGACTCCGCTAAATCCGGCGATACTCCCAACCGCGACGCCGAGTTGCGGGCCCGCAGGATTACCTCGCGCTCGCGTCCGAAATCGCGAGTCGCGCGCCCTGTAGCACGTTTGACCGCCGCCACTTGCTCGCTCAAAGCCTGACGGCGTGCCACTAGTTCCACCAGCCGGCCGTCGAGTTCGGTCAGCTCGGCTCGCAATTCATCCAGATTCATACCGGTAAAGTCCCCAATTTTTGCCGCTCCCGTTGTACTGGCCGCCCATGGCTATCGCAAGCGGGCCGGCGCAGCTAACATTCTCGTATGAGCGGCAGTAAAAAGACATTTTGGACAGAAACCCTACCTGACCCGTTGCCGGCGAATCCACTGTCCACTGCGGCCGAGTGGTTGGCGCAGGCCCGGCTCGATGCCGCCCAACCGAACCCCAATTCCATGGTGTTGGCCGCCGTGGACAGCCGTGGCTATCCCTCGGCGCGTGTGGTGCTCTGCAAGGAGATCAACTCCGAGCCCGGCTTCATCCTCTTCTATACCAACTATCGCTCGCGCAAAGGCATGGAACTCGCCGCCAACCATCGTGCCGCGGTGGTATTTCACTGGGATCATCGGCACCGCCAGGTACGTGCCGAGGGCCGCGTCGAAATGCTCTGCGATGCCGAGAATGACGCCTACTTCAGCACCCGGCCCTGGCAAAGCCGTTTAGGTGCCTGGGCCAGCGAACAAAGTCAGCCCGTCGAGTCGCGACGTGCGCTGGAGCGCAGCGTCGCTACCGTCGCGCGCCGATTCGGAATTCCTTACGAAGGCCCGGGCACCCCCGAGCCCGATATTGTCGCGGTCGATATCCCGCGACCCCCCAGCTGGGGCGGATTTCGCCTGTACGCGGACGCCGTGGAACTGTGGGTCGAAGGCGAGTTTCGCATCCACGACCGGGCCCGCTGGACCAGAGTATTGCCCGATCAGCTTGACGCCCATTCAGACCTGCCGTGGATGGTCACGCGCCTGCAGCCCTGAGAGCAAAGCGGCCGTCGACGGTCGCGAGTTCAGCGAATCACATCCACGTCACGAAACGTGCTTACCGCCATATCCAGAAAGGCGCGCACCTTGGGCGCCATGTAGCTGCGACTCAACGTGACCAATTGCACCGGTAAAGGATCGGGCTCGAAATCCCTCAGTAACCGCAGCAGCGTGCCGTCGCCCAACTCTTCGGTCACTTGATAGGACAGCGGGCGCGCTATGCCGTGGCCGGCTCGCGCCGCCTGCAGCTGCGCGTCGACATCATCGACGAGCAGGCGCGGAGTGAGCCGCACGACGGCCCCACGTTGCGATGGGCCGAAGCGCCATTCGCGCGCCGGCGAGCGCGCCAGGCCGAAAATCGTGTCATGCGTCGCGAGGTCAGACGGCGCTCGCGGTACGCCGCGCTGCGCGAGATAAGCGGGGCTTGCCACGACCACACGCCGCACACTGCCCACGGACCGCGCAATTAAGCTCGAATCCGCCAGTGGACCAATGCGCACCGCCAAATCCAGTCCCTCATCGATGAGGTCGAGATTGAGGTCATTGAGCCTGAGCTCGACCCGCACATCCGGGTACGCGTTGAGGAATGCCGAGACGATGGGCGCCACATGGCGGCGGCCGAACTGCACCGGCGCGGTAATGCGCAGCACACCCTGAACCTGAGCCTGGGATACGCCGGCCAACACCTGCTCATAATCCGCCAGCACGATGCGCGCGCGGTGCGCAAGCGCGATGCCCGCTTCGGTAGCCGACAGACGTCGTGTCGTGCGCTCAACCAGGCGCACTGCCATGCGATCTTCTAGATTGCTGAGGGCGCGGGTGACTGCGGGCGGGGATCGCTGTAGTCGTCGCGCAGCAGCCACCAGGCTGCCGGCCTCGATGATGGCGACAAAAGTGGCAAGTTCCTCCAATCGATCCACGTATTATTCCGCATTGTGGAATTTTAAGTTTCCAATTATCCACTTTAATACGTAAATAGGAATAGTACTATCAGGACTGAACGTCGACACATTGCTCGAGGAGAGGTCTTGGCACAGTTCAATCCCGATGAGATGGCCGCGCAGACACTGGCTGGTGGCGGGCCGCGCGGCAGCGGCATCCGTGAGTCCATGCATGTGCAATTCCGGCAATTTCTCTCGCAACTGTCATACCTTTTTGTCGGTGCCATCGACTCGGCGGGCTGGCCTCTAGCCAGCTTGCTCACGGGAGAGCCGGGTTTTGTACAGTCACGGGATCCGTTGACCTTGCATATCGCAGCGTTGCCCGCCGCCTGCGACCCCGCCGCGGAGGCGCTGGCGGTGGGTCGCGACATCGGTTTGCTAGGCATCGATTTATCAACCCGGCGGCGCATCCGCGCCAACGGCAAGATCGTGGAACACGATGCAGTCGGCATTCGTGTTGCCGTCGCGCAGAGCTTCGGCAATTGTCCGCAATATATTCAGCTTCGAACCATTGCCGAGAATCGAGTGGGGGATGCCACGCCTGCCGCAACCCCGGCCCAATCATTCGACTGTCTGGATGAGGCAGCTCGAGCCGCCATCACGGGCGCGGATACCTTCTTTGTCGCGAGCCACTCCAGAGCGGGCGCCGGCGCCGCGTACGGTGCGGACATTTCGCATCGCGGCGGCCTACCCGGCTTCGTGCGCATCGATGACGACCGCGGAGGCAATGTATTGACGATTCCGGACTTTCCCGGCAATCGCTACTTCAACACTCTGGGAAATCTAATAGTGGAACCGCGAGCTTCACTGCTGTTTGTCGATTTCGCGAGCGGCGATCTGCTGCAGCTGCAGGGGAAGGCTGAGGTGGATTGGAATGCCGCAGCGGCGGATCGGTTCCCCGGCGCCGAGCGGCTGTGGCGATTTCACATAGTTCGCGGCTGGCGGCGCGAGGCAGCCCTGCCGCTGCGCTGGTCCTTCTTGGAATATGCTCCCACCACACTGCAAACAGGATCCTGGCGCTAACGATAACGGCCCATCAGCTTATCGAGCGCGGCGCGGCCCGGCGACAGTTTCTCAAATGGAATGCTGTTCAAAGGCGCTTCGGCCGTGTGATTTAAATTGTGGAACTCGGTCGAGTCCGACTCATCGATATGGATGAGCCCGGTCACGTACTCATTGTTCTTGAGCTTATTGCCGATGTAATTGTAGGCGGCCGTCCTATCCGTGGGGTCGTAATCGGGATCGAGCTTTCGTAAGATGACTTGACTACCGTCGTGCAGACTCACCGGCATCGACTCGCCCGCCGCATAGTCCACCGCGATCTCCTGAGCCAAAGGCACGAAATCCGCTTCGACCGCCGCATGGTAGTGCTCGCGCGTATAGGTATAGCTCTTGGTCGAGCCCTCATGATCGTTGAACGTGACACACGGTGACAACACGTCAATCAAGGCGAATCCATTGTGACGCAAGCCGGCCTGAATCAGCGGCACGAGCTGTGCCTTGTCGCCAGAGAAGCTGCGCGCCACGAAGGTCGCGCCCAGGGTCAGCGCCAACAGCACGGGGTCGATCGGCGGCGACGAATTTACGTCACCGCGCTTTGCTTTGGTGCCGATGTCCGCCGAGGCCGAGAACTGGCCTTTGGTCAAGCCATACACGCCGTTGTTCTCGATCAAGTACAACATGTTCACATTGCGGCGGATGGCATGCACCAATTGGCCGATGCCGATGGACAGCGAATCTCCATCGCCCGAAACGCCGACGTAGGTGAGTGCGCGGTTTGCGGCATTCGCGCCGCTGGCGATCGATGGCATGCGGCCGTGCACCGAATTGAATCCGTGCGCGCCGCTGACAAAGTACGCCGTGGTCTTCGAGGAGCAACCGATGCCGGACAGCTTGACCAGCTGTTCGGGCCGCAACGACAGGCCCCAGCAGGCTTCGATGATGGACGCCGTCACCGAATCGTGGCCGCAGCCTGCGCATAGGGTCGACATGCTGCCCTCATATTGTCTGCGGGTCATCCCCAGCGTATTGACGGGCAGCGACGGATGGGCGACTTTCGGCTTGTTGATGTAGGACATGGTGGCTCTTAGACCTTGCGAGGCACGGCGGACAGGCGGGGCGCCTCGGCGAGCTTGGCGCGAATTTCATTGACGATCGGGTCGGCCGACATCGGCAATCCGCTGTAGCTCAAGATGGAGTTGAGTTTGGATTTCTCCACCGCGGTCTCGAGCGTCAACAGCGACCTGAACTGTGCGTCGCGATTCTGCTCGACGACGAAAATGGTGGAATGCGTTCTCAAGAAAACTTCGACGTCGTTGTTGAACGGAAACGATTTTACGCGCAGATAATCCACTTCGATTTTCTGCCTCCCGAGAACGTCCAGCGCCTCGCGAATTGCGCCGTCGCAGCTGCCAAGGCTCACGATTCCAACCTCGCTGCTGCCTTTGCCTATCATCACGGGCTTCGGCAGATATTTTGGGGCGCTGACGAATTTTCGCTTCAGCCGGTCGAGTACCACCTGGTACTCCGCGGAATCCTCCGTATACCCGCCGTATTGATTGTGTCCCGAGCCGCGCGTGAAGAAGGCGCCCTTGGGGCTGGTTCCCGGCAGCGTGCGATACGTAACGGCATCGTCGTCGCGATCCACGTAGCGGTAGAATTTCTCCAAGCCCGCAAGCTCCTCCGGCGACAGTATCTTGCCCCGATCCGGCCTGTACGCATCATCCCATTGCAGGTCCGGACACATCCAATCGTTCATGCCGATATCCAGATCCGACATCACGAAAACCGGCGTCTGCAGCCGTTCGGCAATATCGAAGGCCTGCACCGCCAGGTAGAAGCATTCCTCAGGGTTTGCCGGAAACAGCAGCACGTGACGCGTGTCGCCGTGCGATGCGTACGCGCACAGCATGATGTCAGACTGCTGCGTACGCGTCGGCATGCCGGTGGATGGCCCGACCCGCTGCACGTCGAATATGACGCAGGGCACCTCGGCGTAGTACGCGAGGCCGACGAACTCATTCATCAGCGAAATGCCCGGCCCGCTGGTCGGGGTGAAGGCACGCGCTCCGTTCCACGAGGCGCCCAGCACCATGCCGACCGCGGCCAGTTCATCCTCGGCCTGCAGCACCGCAAAGTTGCGTTCTCCGGTCTTGGGGTCGACGCGGAAGCGCTCGCAAAAACCCTTGAAGGCGTCCATCAGCGACGTCGATGGCGTGATGGGATACCACGCGCCGACGGTTGCGCCCGCATATACACAACCCAGCCCCGCGGCCGTATTGCCGTCGATCATGATGTGGCCCCGCGTCTTGTCCATGTGCTCGACCCGCAGCGGCAGCGGCGAAGTCAAGTGTTCCTTGACGTAGTCGTAGCCCAAGCGCAACGCCTTGGTATTCGAGTCCAGCAATTTCGGCTTTTTACCGTAGCTCTCGGTTAATAGACCGCTGATCACCTCGAGATCCACGTCGATGAGCGCGGCCAGCACCCCGGCATAGGCGATGTTCTTCAAGAGAATGCGATCTCGGACGCCATCGAAGCTTTCGTTGACCAATTTAGCGAGCGGCACGGCGATCACGCTGATATCGCCGCGTTGCAAGAGCCCGCTGCGCGGCCAGGTTGAGTCGTAGATCAAGTAGCCGCCCGAGTTCAACTCGCGGACATCCCGTGAGTAGGTTTCGGCATTCATCGCCACCATGATATCGACCTGCGTGGCGCGCGCGGCATAGGCGTCACGGGTCACGCGAATTTCATACCAGGTGGGCAGGCCCTGAATGTTGGACGGAAAATAGTTCTTGCCGGTGACCGGCACGCCCATACGAAAGATCGCCTTCATGACCAGCGAATTGGCGCTGGCGGAACCCGTGCCGTTGACGTTGGCGAACTTCACGACAAAATCGTTCACACGATTGGCATTGGCAATCAGGCCGGGCATACGGAGACCCCCTCATCGATCGCATGCGGAATTCGGATGGTCGACTTTTGCATGTCCCAAGCGGCGGTCGGGCAGCGCTCCGCGCACAATCCGCAATGCACGCAGACGTCCTCGTCCTTGACCATAACCCGCCCGGTTTGCGGCAGCGGTGCCGAGACATACAGCGCCTGCAGACGGTTGGTCGCCGGTGCCGTCAGGTGGGCGCGCAATTCTGGCTCCGTGCCGTTATGCGTGATGGTCAGACAATCGACGGGGCAGATGTCAATGCAGGCGTCGCATTCGATGCATAATTTCGCCGCGAACACCGTTTGCATGTCGCAATTCAAGCAGCGCTGCACCTCCAGCGCCGCCTCCTCTGCCGTAAATCCCAATTCCACCTCGATGTTTATTTTCTTGAAGCGCTCGATGAGTCCCACGTGCGGCACGAGGCGCCGTTCAACGCCGTTGTACTCGTTTTTGTAGGCCCATTCGTGCATGCCCATCTTGCGGCTGGAGAGCGTCACGCCGCGCGGCATGCGCTGCGCGAGGGCCTCGTCATGGCAGAACTTGTGAATTGAAATGGCCGCCTGGTGGCCGTGTTCTACGGACCAGATGATGTTCTTGGGTCCGAACGCCGCATCGCCGCCGAAGAACACCTGCGCAAGAGTGGATTGAAACGTGGTCTTGTCCACCTTCGGCACATTCCATTTGTCGAACTCGAGGCCGATGCCCTTTTCGATCCAGGGAAATGCATTTTCCTGACCGATCGCCAGAATGACGTCGTCGCACGGGAAGAAGACATCGCCCAGACGACGGGTCGTCGTGATATCGCCGTTCTCGACTACGTATTCCAGTTTCTCGAACATCATGCCCATGAGCTTGCCGCCTTCGGTGACGAAGGACTTAGGCGCGTGATTGACGATGATTGCCACATTCTCGTGTTCGGCGTCTTCGAGTTCCCACTCGGAGGCTTTGAAGAACTGACGCGGCTTGCGCGCCATGACCTTCACGTCCTTGGCACCCAAGCGCAGCGAGCTGCGGCAGCAGTCCATCGCCGTATTGCCGACGCCGATGATCAGGACCCGCTCACCGACCCGCTCGATGTGGCCAAAGGCCACCGACTCGAGCCAGGTGATGCCGATATGCACCCGATCGCTGTCGTGGCGGCCCGGCAGATCGAGTTCTTTGCCCTTGGGTGCGCCCGACCCCACGAAAATCGCATCGAATCTTTCCGATTCGAGCAGCTGGCGCATGCTCTTCACCGGCGAATTCAGGCGCAGGTCGGCGCCCATATTGACGATGTAGCCTATTTCCTCGTCCAGAACATTGGCGGGCAGGCGAAATGCCGGAATATTGGTGCGCATCAAGCCGCCCGGCACAGCGTACTGCTCGAAAATCGTCACCTCGTAGCCCATGGGCAACAGGTCGTTCGCGACGGTGAGCGATGCGGGCCCCGCGCCGATGCAGGCAACGCGCTTGCCGTTCTTTTCGCGCGGCGCTTTCGGCAAGAGCGCCGTGATGTCGTCGCGATGGTCGGATGCGACCCGCTTCAGCCGGCAGATGGCAACCGGCTTCTCTTCGATTCGTCCGCGGCGGCAGGCAGGTTCGCAGGGTCGGTCGCAGACTCGGCCTAAAATACCCGGAAATACATTGGACTCTCGATTCACCATGTACGCGTCGGTGAATTCGCCCTGGGCGATCAGGCGAATGTATTCGGGAACGTCGGTGTGCGCCGGACAAGCCCATTGGCAATCCACGACCCGATGAAAATAATCAGGTTTCGAAGTATCGGTTGGCTCCATGATTCCTCGTAGTACCCCCAATCCAGGCTCGAAGTATAGCGCCCTTGCGCATATGTGATGGCGCGGCGCCACATTGTCGCCGGCGCGCCGCTGTCTTAAGCGCCGCGCCCGAAACAGGCGGTACCGGGGTAATATTGGCCCATGAACCTTCTCCAAGGGCAAGATGTCACCTGCCCGCACTGCTGGGAAACCATCAACCTGACTATAGATCTATCGGTGCCGTACCAGTCCTACGTCGAAGATTGTCCCGTGTGCTGTAAACCGATGTATGTGACTTACACCAGCGCGGACGGAGAAGTTGCAGAACTCAGCGTTGAGTCCGGGGAGTGACGTCGGCTAGTGACGCCGGAGGGCGCGGCGGCGCATCGCGCGGCGCAGGACGACCGACGCCGCGCGGTGGATTTAAAATGCTGCGCGTCGCGATTTTATTGGGCGTGTTGCTGCTGGTGGCCACGACGACCTGCCAGCAGCGCTTTCTCAGCACGCGCTGGCACGACCCCCTGTTCGTTGCAATTTACCCCATCGCCGCCGACGACAGCTCTGTAACTCGCGCCTACGTCGCAGCGCTCGACACCGAGCGCTTCAAGCCCATCGATCGATTCTTTGCGCGCGAGGCGGCGCGTTATCATCTGGACGCGAGCGAGCCCATCCGCACCCGCCTCAGGACCGAACTGTCGGCTAAGCCGCCGCAACACGCGGCGGATGCGGGAATGCTGGCGACGGCACTGTGGAGCTTGCGGCTGCGGTACTGGGCCTGGCGCGTCAGCGGTCAGGTGCGCGAACCCGAGGACATTCGTATATTCGTGCTCTATCACGACCCCGCGCTGACTCCCACCGTGCCTCACTCCTTGGGCCTCACGAAGGGACGCATCGGAGTTGTCTATGCGTTTGCCGCTCCCGAGATGAACGGCGAGAATGATGTAGTGATTGCCCACGAAATGCTCCATACGGTGGGCGCCACCGACAAGTACAACATCGCCGATGATGCGCCGCGCTTTCCTGACGGCTACGGCGATCCCGCTCAGAGGCCTCTGTTCCCGCAGCAAACTGCGGAATTGATGGCGGGGCGCCGCATGCTTGCACCGGACAGGTGGCAACAGGCGGTCAGTCTCGACGAAGTGGTCGTCGGCGCCCTCACGGCTTTGGAAATACGTTGGCCACAACATGCTCGCTGAAGCCGCAACACCGATCGCGGAAGCCAAGACGCCGCTGCTCGAATGCAGGGCCCTCGATGTCTGCGTCGAGTCGCGCACCTTGGTGCGTGGCCTCAACCTCAAGGTGGGCAGCGGATCGATGCTCGCGATACTCGGACCGAACGGCTCCGGCAAGAGCCTCTCTCTACACACACTTGCCGGCCTGCGCTCACCCAAGGCGGGAGATGTGTTGATTTTGGGGCGCCCGCTGACGGCGTGGCGGCGCAACGCCCTGGCTCGCGAACTGGCGTTGCTGCCGCAGAACGTCGAAGATCCCTTTCCGGCAAGCGTCATCGAAACGGTGCTGCTTGGCCGACACCCGCACATCCCCCGCTGGCAGTGGGAATCCGCCCGCGACCTCGCCATCGCGTCGGATGCGCTGGCCGCGGTCGGGCTTGCCGGGTACGAACAGCGCGACATACTCACCCTGTCCGGCGGCGAACGGCGGCGAGCCGCGCTAGCGGCCGTCCTGGCGCAGACACCGCGCATCTTCCTGCTGGATGAACCAACCAACCAGCTCGACCCGAATCACCAGCTCGAAGCGCTGCAGTTGCTGCGCGAGCGCGCCGATGCGGGCGCGGCGGTCATCGTCACCCTGCACGATCCGAACCTCGCCGCGCGCTTCGCCGATGAGGCGCTGCTGATAGGAAGGAACGGTGAATGGCAATCCGGGAAGGTGGCCGGAATCCTTACCTCGCAACACTTATCGACCCTGTACGACACACGCTTTGACAGCGCGGAAATCAGCGGCCGGCGCGTCTTCATTCAGGCGTAGCAACCTAGCTCAAAGCCGCCAATACCGGCGCGTGCAGAGGTCCGTTGGTTGCCAGCACCGAGGTGGTCTGCAGTGTGATCGGCGCGCCGCTGAGGTCGCTGAAACGGCCTCCCGCTTCTTTGACTATGGCCACACACGCCGCAATGTCGAGAATGTTGACGTCGGTTTCGATCACCGCATCGATCTTGCCGCTCGCCAGCAGGTGATAGTGCAGGAAATCCCCGTAGCCGCGAATGCGATTGAGCCGCGCCACCAGCGCGCCGTATTTCGCCCATTGACCGCCGCTGGCCAGACTCTTCATATTGCCGGAGGAGAGCGCGGCAGACTCGATGGTGGCGATTGAGCTGACGGCGAGCGCCTTGCCGTTCAAATAGGCACCGCTGCCGCGCTCGGCAAAGCAAAGTTCACCGTACACCGGAGCGCTCGACACGCCGAGCACGATCTCTCCGCCGCGCATCAACGCGATTTGTGTGGAGAACATGGGGTATTCGCGCACGAACGCTTTGGTGCCGTCGATAGGATCCACCAACCAAAGGCTGTCGGCGCCCTGATGGCGCGACCCGGTTTCCTCGCCATAGAAGCCATACGAGGGAAATCGAGCCTCGAGTATCTCGCGAATTGCGATTTCACAACGCACATCCGCCTCGGTTACCGGCGACTTGTCGGCCTTGATGCGCACTTCGATGTTGTGTTGGAACAAGGAGCGCGCGATGCCGGCGGCCAGCTCCGCCGCGTCCAGCGCCGCCTGCAATTCCGCTGATGGTTTCATGCGCGCCAGATTAGCAAACCTTGTGCTACCGTCGCATCCAAAGAGCATGGAGATGGACAATGGGTAATCGGCTCAGCAAGATATACACGCGCACAGGCGACGACGGCAGCACCGGCCTCGGCGACGGTTCGCGCGTGCCCAAGGAGGATTGCCGCGTCGAAGCCTACGGCACCATCGATGAGGCCAATAGCGCAATCGGCGTGGTTCTGAGCGTGGCGGCGCTGCCGCCTGCGATCGCGCGCTGTCTGACCGAGGTGCAGCATGATCTTTTCGATTTGGGTGGCGAGCTATGTATTCCAGGGCATCGCATGATAGAGGCGGTGCAGGTGGATCGGCTCGAGACCGAGTTGGACGGATTCAATGAAGCGCTGCCGCCCCTCAAGGAATTCATCTTGCCGGGCGGTGGCCCGGCGGCGGCGGCCTGCCATGTCGCGCGCGCGGTCTGCCGGCGGGCGGAGCGCCGCTGCTGGTCGCTGGCACGGGTCGAGAACGTCTCGCCCGAAGTGCTCAAATACCTGAACCGGTTGTCCGATCTTTTGTTCGTGCTGGCCCGCGTCCTGGCGCGCCACGAACAGGGCAGCGAAGTGGTGTGGCGCCGCACCAAGAAATGAGAACCACCGTCGATCTTTAGGCGACGCCCGCCTGACTCAGCTGATTCGCATGCAGCCAATCGGCATGCCAACGCTCCAGATCGGCGATCGGCAAGGGCCGGCAGAACAGGAAACCCTGCACCTGGTTCGCGTCTCGAGTCTTCAGATACTGCCACTGCGCCTCGGTTTCCACGCCCTCGGCCACGGTCGACAACCCCAGGCTTTTCGCCATGGCGATGATGGCATCGACCAGCGGCGCATTGCCGCCGCTGCTCGATGCGATATCGCGCACGAATACCCGGTCGATCTTGAGCGTGTCGATCGGAAAGTGCTGCAGGTAGGATAGGGAACTGTAGCCCGTGCCGAAATCGTCCAGCGCGGTGGCCACCCCCAGCTCCTTGAGCGACTTGACGGCCTTGCTCACCGCCGCGGAATATTCGATCAGGGCGCCTTCGGTGAACTCAAGCTCGATCATGCGCGAGTCGATGCCGGCTGCGTCGATGGCGCGCGACACCCGCGATACCAAGCTGCCGTCGCGAAACTGCACGCCCGACACGTTCACTGCGACTTGCCAGCCCGGCCACCCGGCATCGCGCCAGCGGCGTACCTGCGCGCTCGCCTCGCGCAGCACCCAGTCGCCGATTTCCACGATCAAGCCGCTCTGTTCAGCCAAGGGAATGAACTCATCGGGCGCGACGAAACCTCTTTGCGGATGCTTCCATCGGAGCAGCGCCTCGACCGCCTCGACGCGCAGATCCCTGAGTGCGAGGCGCGGCTGATAGTTCAGGGTGAATTCGCCGCGCTCCAGCGCCTTGCGCAAATCCGCCTCCATGGACAGGTGTTTGGCGGCGCGCGTGCTGATCGATTTATTGAAGAACTCGAGGCCTCCCTGCCCAGACTTCTTGCCGTGATGCATGGCCGCGTCGGCATTCTTGATCAGCGCTTCGCCGGTGGCCGCGTCGCCCGGATACAGGCTGATACCCATGGTGGCCGCCAGCGGAATCTCCTGCTGCGCGAAGACGAAGGGGCGTGCCAAGGCCAGCTGTACGCGGCGCGCCACCGCTTGGGCGGCATCCGCCGTGGCGATTCCGGGCAGCGCGAGCGCGAACTCATCGCCGCCGGTGCGCGCCACCCAGTCATTGATATCCTTCATTTCAATGGAATCGTCCGCTTGATCCGGCGCGCGCTGCGAGTCGCGCAGGCAAGTCTGCAGGCGATGCGCCACTTCCTTCAGCAGCGCGTCGCCCACAGCCTGGCCCTGTGTGTCGTTGATGCGCGAGAAATTGTCGATGTCGAGCATCAGTACCGCGAGGCCGCGCTGCCGCGGTTTGGCAAATGCCACCTGCTGCTCCAAAATCTGCCGCAGACGCTGGCGATTGGGCAAGGCGGTAAGCGGATCGTAGTACGCGAGATACCGCACTCGCGCTTCGCTTTCGCGCAGCTGATCCTGCGTCTGCTTTGCCCGCACCAAGAATTTGACACGTTGTGCAAGCAGCATCGGGTTGATGCCCTTGGATGAGAAATCCGTGGCCCCTGCATTGTATGCACGGTTGACCGATTCCATGTCATCGAGGCTGGTCTGCATCAATATCGGAACGTGTCGGCAGTCCGGAAATTCCCGCAGGGCACTGCACACGTCGAAGCCGTTCATACCCGGCATTACCACATCAAGCACGACGCAATCTGCGGGATGCTCGCGAAAATAACTCAAGGCGGCTGCACCATCGGCAACCGTGACCACCCGAAAGCCCGCCATTTCCAGCGCCGTCCCGACCAGTAGTCTGGCGCCGGGGTCATCGTCGACGACGAGTACTGTTGCCGGGAGACTGTCTTGGTGTTCGGACGTGTTCATCGTTTCCTCAGAGCTTAAGCTGCATTCGAAGAGCGCTCACGGGTCAACGCGGCGCAGAAATCTTGATATTCCTTGCGGATACGCAGCACCACGGGTGCGGCTTGCGTAACCCCCCCTTGTCTTACCAGCACCTCGCATTCCTTGGCGACCATGGCAAGGCGCGTGCCGCCCAAGTTTGAAGTGCTGGATTTGAGGGTATGCACGGCTTGCGAAAGAGCCTCCACCTGCATGTTTGCGGCTGCCGTCTCGATGGCGCCGATCAGGCTCGGCGTATGCTGCAAGTACAAGTCGATCATGGAATTCAGGAGCGCCGGCTTCGCGAGCGCGGCGATGTTGCGCAGGACGGCGGAGTCGATCAACGGCACGCGCGCCATGTCGCGGCGTTCGGACTCGGGCAGCGCACGCAGCGCCAGCCAGCGTCTGAGCAGAGTCGCCAAATGTTGGTGCGTAAAGGGTTTGCTCAGAAAGTCGTCCATTCCGGCAGCCATGCAACGTTCGCGATCGCCCTCCATGGCATTCGCCGTCAGCGCAATGATAGGCACCCGAGCCGCCCCTGAGGTTTGCTCGCGTTCCCTGATTTCGCCCGTTGCCGTCAAGCCATCCATAACCGGCATTTGGCAGTCCATCAACACCGCGTCATAAATCCCTACCGACACTGCCTCGACGGCCAGCCGGCCGTTCTCCGCAGTATCGATCGCACAACCTAGATTTTCGAGCATGGCGACCGCGACCTCGCGGTTTACCGCGTTGTCCTCGACCAGCAGAATTCTCGGTGCGGACGCACGCGTCCCTGAGGAGGCCGCTGCCGGAGTGGATGCGGTCGGCATCGATGCGACCGGCGCGGCACCCGACGCAGCGCCGGGCGGCAACGCCATAACACGAGTGACGCAGGCGAGGACCTGCGTGCGGCGCAGCGGTTTGGTCAGAATGGCCGCAAACATATGCGCCCTGTCGGGACTGCCGTCATCTTCGTCACGCGCGCTCTGCAAGATAAGCCGCAATCCCGCCCATCGCTGGTCTTGGCGGATGAGTCGCGCCAACTCAATGCCGTCCATGCCCGGCATTTGATCGTCGATCAGCGCCAGGTCGAACCGTGCCTCGGACTTGAGCGCCGCCAGCGCCGCGCCGCTGGTTTCGACGGCGACCACCTCGACCCCCCATGACTGCAAATGTTCTTGCAGAATTTCCCGGCTGCTGGCGTTGTCGTCGACGATCAGCGCATGCAAGCCGACGAGCTTGAAGCGCGGCAAGCGGGTCAAGGTAGTCGCGGTGTCGGCCACGGGCTCGAGGCGCACCTCGAACCAGAACGTCGAGCCGTGATTGACCTCGCTATGCACGCCGATCTCACCTCCCATCAAGGTAGCGAGCTGCCGGCATATGGCCAACCCCAAACCGGTGCCGCCGTACTTGCGTGTGGTGAAAGAATCGGCCTGGCTGAAGGCGGTGAATATGTGGCTCTGCGCTTCCTCGGAGATGCCGATGCCGGTGTCGACGACCTCGAAGCGCAGCAATCCCTCCTTGCCGACGGGCCTGACCCGCACGACGATTTCCCCGCTGTCAGTGAACTTGATCGCATTGCCGACGAAATTGATCAACACCTGCCGCAGACGTACCGGATCGCCGCGTACGCAGACAGGCACGTCGAGTTCGATGGCGCAGGCGAGTTCCAGGTTCTTCGCATTTGCCCGCGCAGCAAAAATTTCGATGGTTTCTTCCACGGCCTCCCGCAGCCGGAACTCCACGCGCTCGAGCACGAGCTTGCCTGCTTCGACCTTGGAGAAGTCCAGGATGTCGTTGATGATATGCAGCAGCGCTTCCGCAGACCGGGAAATCGTTTCCGACAAATGCCGCTGGCGCGCAGTGAGGTCGGTCGCCTGCAGCACTTCCGACATGCCCATGACGCCGTTCATCGGCGTGCGAATTTCGTGGCTCATGCGGGCTAGGAATTCGCTTTTCGCGCTGCTGGCCCGCTCGGCGGCTTCTTTGGCGCGATTGGCCTCGCCGATCGCAAGCTTCAGGTCCAGATTGGCATTGCCCAAATTGATGGTGCGCTCCTCGACTTGCTGCTCGAGGAATTGCCGATACTTCTCCAATCGCGAATCGCGATGCCGAATCTGCCCCAGCATTTGATTGAAGCCGTCGATGAGCGATCCCACTTCATCTTGCGAACTTCGCTCCACCCGCAGGCTGTAGTCCTCTTCCAAGGAGACGCGTTGCATGGTGTGCGCCAAATTGACGATGGGTCCGGAAATTTGCTGTTGCAATCGCGCGGCAAACCAATAGGCGGTTGATATCGCGGCAGCAATCGCGGCCAGAGTGATGAGAAGATAGCCCTTCCAATCCGGGAACAGGACCTCGAGCGGCACCACGATCTGGACCAGCCCCAGGACCTGGCCGTTGCGCTCGATGGTCGCCCGGACGTGGAGTCGGCTGCCGTGCAGAATTACCTGAGGATGCTGCGAATCGACAGTGGACGCCGCTCCTGGAATTACCGCCGCATTGCTCGCGGCGGCGGCCTCCAGGTGCGCCGTATTGTCACGGCGGTGGTAGGTGGCAAGCGTTCTGCCGCTTGCCGCGAGCACTTCGGCATCGCCGACCAGCCACTCATCGCGCAGCGCGCCCATCGCCTTGAGTGCGGCTTTTTCGTCGCCCAAGCGTAGCGCGTCGATGGTGTTTACGCCGGTAACGCGCGCAACGCGGGCGGCGCTCCATTGCAAGTCGGCGCGCAGGTGCAGCAGATTCATCGCGACGTGCGCAATCATCGCTACGGCGAAAACGGCGATCGCGGGTACCATGATGACCACGCGCAGCTTGCGCTCGATGGGAAGGTCCGCGAACCAACGAATCAATAGCCCTCCCGGTCACATGTTTGTTTTACGGTGTCCAGCTAAGTGTCGGCTTTAGCGGGAAAATCTTCTGGCTGCGACGGGGGAATATGCGGCCGCAGAACGTGACGCAGTTCACATCTGCCCCAAGGTTGGGGGATCGGATTAACTACCTGTGGCGGGTTGGGCCGCGGGCGGCAGCAATCAGGCCGCGGGCGCGCGGCCAATCGAAAGCAGGTCCCGGGTCGGTTTTGCGGCCCGGGGCAATATCGCTATGAGCCACCACGCGATCCGGAGAGAGCCGTGGGAAGGCCGCGCACAGGGCGGCCACGACCTTCGCCAGCGCGTCGTATTGCGCGGCCTCGTACGGCAGAGTGTCGGTGCCTTCGAGTTCCACGCCAACCGAGAAGTCATTGCATGCCTCGCGGCCCTCGTACATCGACTTTCCCGCATGCCACGCGCGATCCCGTAAGCTGACGTACTGGGTCAATGCGCCGTCGCGATCGAGCACCAGGTGCGAGGACACGCGCATCGAGCATACTTCCGCGAAATAAGGATGCACGTCCGCCGGCAAGCTATTGGTGAACAGCCGGTCTATCCAAGGGCCGCCGAATTCCCCCGGCGGCAGACTGATGCCGTGGACGACGATCAAGTCCGCCTCGACTCCGGCCGGCCGTGCATCATGGTTCGGCGAGGCGACCTGTCTGGCGCCGCGCATCAAGCCGCTGTTGGGATCAACCTGCAAGTCCGCATCCTTAAGCCCACCGGTCCGGGCTCTAGCATATGCGACAATTCCCAGCATATGAATGCCGTACCCGAAATTCAACCGAACTCCGTCAGGCTCGCGGCCTGCGACCTGCGCGTCGCGGCTGACGGAATCGATCTCGCCACATGCGATTGACACGCGTATACGTCGAGGCGGCGTTGGCCCCGGGCAGCGTGGTGCAGTTGCCGCCCGACACCGCCTCGCACCTGGCGAAGGTGTTGCGCGCGCGCGGCGGCGACGAATTGATTCTCTTCAACGGCGACGGCCGTGAATTTTACGGGGCGATCGAAGCGGTGCGCGGGTCGCGCGTGTCCGCGTCCGTGGGCGACAGCCGTCCTGTCGACAGAGAGTCGCCATTGACGATTGCCCTCGTCCAATGCGTGCCGCGCGGCGACCGCATGGACTTCATCGTGCAAAAGGCTACCGAACTCGGCGTCGCACGAATCGTGCCGGTATTGAGCCAGCGCAGTGTAGTTCGGCTCGATAAGGGTCAGGCAGACGCGAAGGCCGTTCATTGGCGGGCCGTCGCGGTCAGCGCGTGCGAGCAATGCGGCCGCAATCGGCTGCCCACCATCGAGGCGGCGAAGGCGCTGCTCAATTACCTGGGCGAGTCCGCTCAGGGCACGGGACCCAAGCTGGTGTTCGAACCGGAGTCGACGCTGCAAGCACGAGCGGGGGCGGACGCTTGGGGCGCGGCGCGCGGTACCGATGCGGCGCGCGCGGGCATCGTTGCCGCCGAGATTGCGATAGGACCCGAAGGCGGCTTTGCAGGCGACGAACTCGAGGCTTTTCGAGTCGCGGGATTCTCCCAAGTCGGTTTGGGGCCGCGCATTCTGCGGACCGAGACGGCCGCCATTGCTGCGATAGTGTGGCTGCAGGCGCGCTTCGGTGATATGTAGGCGCCTACGCGACGTCGCTAACGGCCGACGCGTTGAATGCCGGAAGATTCCTGATTTAATCCGCACTTTTCATAGACGCTGGACAGACAACTATATGTTTCACAAACCCAGCCATGCAATGGGCATCCTGCTGTTGACCGTACTCGCTGCCTGCGGCGGCGCGAAAAGTGATACGGCGGCACCGCCACCGGCAGCCACCGCACCGGCCATCACCGCTCAGCCCTCAAGCATCAGCGTCGCTGTCGGCTCAACCGCGACATTTTCGGTAACCGCCGCTGGTACCGCGCCGCTCACTTATCAGTGGAGTAAAGGAACCACCGATATTGCCGGCGCCACGGCTGCGAGCTATACCACGCCGGCCACCGTCACCGGGGACACCGGCAGCATGTTCAAGGTCGCGGTTGCCAATTCAGCCGGAATGGCGACCAGCAATGCGGCGACCCTCACGGTCACCGCCGCGCCGGCGCCCACGGCGCCGTCCATCACCGTTCAACCGGCGAACAAAAGCGTCACGGTGGGACAGACGGCCACATTTTCGGTGACCGCCGCCGGCACGGCTCCGCTGACCTATCAGTGGAAGAAGGGCACTACCGCGATTGTCGGAGCCACCGCGGCGAGCTACACGACGCCCGTCACCGTCATCGGCGACAGCGCCAGCATTTTCTCGGTGGTGGTAACCAATGCGATCGGGACGGCGGTCAGCAACGCCGCGACGCTGACCGTCAGCGTCGCGGCGGCGGGAACCGACGTACTTACCTACAAGAATGACCTGAATCGCAGCGGACAAAATCTGACGGAGTCGGCTCTCAACCTCACGAACGTGGCCTCCGCGACCTTCGGCTTGTTGCGCACCCTATCGGTGAACGGCAAGGTGGACGCCCAGCCCCTGTACTTGTCCAAGTTCAACGTGGCGGGTACGGTGCACAACATGGTGTTCGTCGCCACCGAGCATGACACCGTGTACGCCTTCGACGTCGATACGGGCGCCATAGTGTGGCAGCGCTCACTGCTGGGGACTGGCGAAACCTTGAGCGATACTCATGGATGCGGCCAGGTCATACCCGAAATCGGCATCACGTCCACTCCCGTCATCGATCGCAGCAGCGGGACCCATGGCACCATTTTCGTCGTCGCCATGTCCAAGGACGCCGCATCGAATTATCACCAGAGATTACATGCGCTCGATCTCACCACGGGCGCCGAACTGCTCGGCGGGCCTACGGAAATTGCGGCGACGGTTCCCACCAGCGGCTCCGGAACCACCAGCTTCGACCCCGGACAATACGAAGAGCGCGCCGCGCTGCTGCTGAGCAACGGCATTATTTACACGAGTTGGACCTCGCATTGTGACGTTGCGCCCTACACGGGCTGGGTAATCGGCTACTCCGCGGGCACCCTGGCGCGAACCACAGTGCTCAACCTTGCGCCGAACAGCGGCAGAGGACCCGCCATCTGGATGAGCGGCGGCGGCCCCGCCGTCGATGCTGCGGGGAATATTTATCTGCTGACCGCGAACGGCGCCTTCGAGACCACCATGGATGCGAATGGCTTTCCAAGCAGGCGGGATTACGGCAACTCCTTCGTCAAGATCTCGACCGCCGGCGGCACATTGAGCGTCGCGGACTATTTCACGATGTTCAACGAGGTCACCGAATCGACCGCGGATCAGGATTTGGGCTCGGGCGGCGCCATGCTGCTGCCGGACTTGATGGATTCAACCAGCACTGTCCGACACCTCGTGGTCGGCGCCGGGAAGGACGGAAACATCTACCTCGTCAACCGCGACTCCATGGGTAAATTCAATGCCGCCAACAATTCGCAGATCTGGCAGCAGCTATCCGGTGCGCTGACCGGCGGTATCTGGTCCACGCCCGCGTATTTCAACGGCGTCCTGTACTACGGCGACAGGACCGGCACCTTGAAGGCCTTCACCGTATCGAATGCCAAACTGGTCGCGACTCCGCAATCGCAGTCCGCCACCCAATTCACGTATCCGGGCACCGCGCCCAGTGTTTCCGCAAATGGCACGTCAAACGCCATCGTCTGGGCGCACGAGAATACCGATCCGGCGGTGCTGCACGCCTACGATGCCGCGAATCTCGCGCACGAGCTCTACAACAGCAACCAAGCCGCCGCCAACCGCGATCACTTCGGCGCCGGCAACAAGTACATCACTCCCACCGTTGCCGACGGCAAGGTGTTCGTGGGGACCACCAACGGGGTGGGGATATTCGGCTTATTGCCCTGACGCCATGAGCAGCTACGTCGGCATCACCGACGTTTCCTCGGCAATCATCTGCTCCAGCCTGTCCAAGTCGGGAATCAACGGTGTCTCATTGACCATGCGCACCTGACAAATGACGGGCGAGCGCTCGGGGAAACTGCGCGAGGGATCCGGTCGCACCACCTCGGCGTTCACCCGCACCAGCTGCGGAAAACCCTGCGTCAGCATGCCGAAGTAGCCGGCCTGCAGCTTGCCGCCCGTCGCATAGAAAATCACGATGCGTGTACGGCTGGTAATGGTCGGCAGCGTCTGCCCAAACGCGCCCTCGAAGGACACCACGGGCACGCTTCGTCCTCCCCAGCTGACGAGGCCGGCGTACCACGGCG
This sequence comes from Gammaproteobacteria bacterium, assembly GCA_040002315.1. Taxonomy (GTDB): domain Bacteria; phylum Pseudomonadota; class Gammaproteobacteria; order Steroidobacterales; family Steroidobacteraceae; genus Bog-1198. The sequence goes on along the minus strand of JBDUEQ010000138.1, from coordinate 8,657 downwards.
GCGCATTGGTCATCTCCGCCGGTACCTGGTACCCAATGACCTCGGCCACGCAGGCGCGCGGCACGATCAACCTCTCCCCCGCGAGCGGCACCAGCAAGCTATACAGCTCATCGCGCAAGTCGGACATGGCTTATCTCGCGATGGCGCTGCGGCGATTGACCAGTGGCTCGATGGCGTCGAGCAACTGGCTTTCTTGATACGGCTTGCCGAGATAGTCATCGACGCCGAGCTCGATGGCTCGGGCCCGATGCTTCTCGCTCACCCGCGAAGTGATCATGACGATCGGAATGTCCTTCAGGCGCGGGTCGTTGCGCACGTGCGCGGCGACTTCGTAACCGTCCATGCGCGGCATTTCAATGTCGAGCAATATGATGTCGGGCAGGTTCTCCTGCAGCAGAGACACCGCGTCCACACCGTCCTTCGCGGTCAGCACACGCATGCCGTTGCGCTCCAGCAGGCGCTGTGTCACGCGGCGCACCGTAATGGAATCATCCACGACCAGGGCGAAGGTACGCCTATCGCGTTGATCCAGAACCACGGTCTCGGTCGGGCGCGCGCGCCACTCCGATCGCACCAGCGAACCCATGTCGAGAATGATGACGATGCGGCCGTCGCCCAAGATCGTGGCGCCGGCGATGCCGCGGATGCCGGAGATTTGCGGACCCAAGGATTTGACGACTATTTCGCGGCTGCCCACCAATTCATCGGTGACCAGGGCCGTGGAATGCTCACCGGCGCGGATCAACACCACCGAAATCGATACATCGGCTTCGGGCAATCGCGTCGGCCCCAAGCCCACGAATGACCCCAACTGCTGGAAGCGATACTTCTGGCCGCCGTATTCGAACAGCGGAGCGTCCTTGCCCAAGTGCCTGGCAACGATGTTTCGCGGCAAGCGCACCACGCCCTCCACGGTCGCCAGCGGCAACGCATAGGTTTCCTCCGCAACGCGCACGATCAGCGCCTGGCTGATCGCCAGGGTGAAGGGCAGGCGAATAGTAAAGCGTGAACCCTTCCCGGCCGTGGTGTCGATGAACAGGCCGCCACCCAGCTTCTTCACTTCCGTGGCGACCACGTCCATGCCGACACCCCTGCCTGCCGCCTGCGTGACATGGCCGGCAGTGCTGAAACCGGGCTCCAAAATCAACTGCACGGCCTCCTCGTCGGTAAGCTTTGCCTGCGGATCGGCGAGGCCCAGCGCAATGGCCTTCTCGCGAATCAGTTTCACACTGATGCCGGCGCCGTCGTCGGCGACCACGATCACCACCTCGGCGCCATCGCGTTCCAAGCTGACGGAGATGCGGCCCACATCGGGTTTGCCCTGCGCCGTGCGGCGCTCCGGCGACTCTATGCCGTGCACTACGGCGTTGCGCAGCATGTGCTCGAGCGGCGGGACCATGCGCTCCAGCATCTGCCGGTCGAGTTCCGCTGCGCCGCCCTGCACCACGAGCTCGGCGCGCTTGCCCGTGTCGTTCGCCGCCTGGCGCACCAGGCGCGTCAATCGCTGTACGTGGCGCTGGAAGGGCACCATGCGAGTTCGCATCAAACTGTTTTGCAGTTCGGTAATGACGCGGGACTGCTGGGTCAGTAGATTCTGCGCCTCGCGGGTCAAGGTCTCGAGCAGACCCTGGATGCTCGCCACGTCGCCCGACGTTTCCGAGAGTGCGCGCGAGTACTGCTGCAGCGAGGAATATCGGTCGAGTTCGAGAGGGTCGAAATCATTGCGTCGCGGGTCCACGTCCTGATGGCGATTCAGAACCTGCGCCTCGGTTTCCATCTCCAGGCCGCGTAACTGCTCCTTGAGGCGCGTCACCGTGCGCGCCAGCTCCGCCAAGTTAAAGTCGATGGAGTTGACTTGCTGATCCAGGCGCGCACGGAAGATGCTCACCTCGCCGGCGTTGTTGAGCATGGTGTCGAGCAGGTCTGCGTCGACTCGCGCCATTTCGACGCGCTCCGCCGGGGCGCTCTCGCGTCCGGGCAATACTGGAGCGCTGCTCAGCTCGAGGCTGGCGGACGAGTCCTCGCTCGCGGCAACCGGTGCCGTCTCTCGCGGCGCTTCGACAGGAGCCGCAGTCACGGACGGTGGTGCGAGCGGCGGCGCCGGCGGCACCGGCGGAACTGCCGCGAGGGACGGTGCGGCCACGGGCCCAACGGCGATCGGCGCCGCGGCCGCCATGCTGGGTGCAGCTGCCGCCGCGTCGGCTGCTGCGGCACCCGCTACACGGGACGTTGCGGGATTTGCTAAATCACGAATTTGCGATACCAGGGCGGTTGCGCCGGTAGGCACCGTTCCCGTGCCGACCACATCGCGCATGCGCGCGAGCTCATCGAGACTGGCCTGCATGACGGCGTAGGCATGATCGTCGCCGGCCACGGAGCCGCTGTCGATCTGTAGCACCAAGGTCTCGAGCTCATGGCTCAAATCGCCCATGGCCCTGATGCCTGCCATGCGGGCGCCGCCCTTGAGCGTGTGTAATTGACGCTGCAGTTCCGCGACTCGCTGCTTGTCCTTGCGATCGCGATTCCAGGCGGTCAGAGAAATTTCCGCCGCCTCGAGCAATTCGGTGGCCTCTTCGCTGTAGATGTTGGCGATCTCATGATCGAACTCCTCAGCGACCGGCTCAATCATCGGCACCATGGCCGACGCGCTGATGTCGATGGCGTCGGCGGCGTCGCGGGCAATAGCGGCGTCGATCTCGGCCTCGACGCTGTGCAGCCGTGCGAGCAGCAACGGCTGTTCCGAGAAAAACGCAGTGGACTCGTTGATATGCGAGACCACATTGTCGATGGCACGCACCGCGTCGTCCAACGCCGCAAGCCCCACGTCGGACAGGCCATGCCCGCTGTCAAACACCTTGCGCATTACCTGATTCAGCGGTTCGGTGATGCGTATACCGTGCCTTGCCTCGGCCATTTTCGAGCTGCCGCTCAGAGTATGAATGGCACGATACACGGTCTCCGGCAATTCATGCGGGGCCGGCTGGTCGGCGCGCTTGCGCAAGTACTCACGAATCTCCGTCAGGTGGCTCGACGTCTCCTTGCTGTAGATGTCGTGCAGCATGGGATCCATGGCCGGAGGCACGGACTCGCCCGAAGTGGCAAGCGCAGCGGCAGAGGGCACTACGGCGGCAGGCGCCGCGCCGGCGTCGGCCGGCTCGCTAACGGGCGCAGCCGCATCGGACAGCGCCGCTGCAGTTCCGGTTAAGTTACCGGTTCCGTTACCTCGATGCTCGGGCGTTAAGACGCCGGTGGCCTGTTCCACGTCGCGCCCGTCCGCGTAGGCAAATGCGCGCGCCATCAGCGACTCGACCGGCATGGGTGTTTGCCGACCCGTTTCCAGCTGCTCAACCAATTGCGGCAAAGCCGCGACCGCGCTGCGCAGCAGCGCCATCATTGCGGGGGTGCGCGACAGCGTCTTGTCCATGATCCGATTCAGCAGATTCTCGATCGACCAGCCAAATTCGGCGATCGCGCGGGCGCCGACCATGCGGCCGCTGCCCTTCAACGTGTGAAAGCTGCGGCGCATCAGCACGAGCGCTTCCAAGTCCATGGGATTTTGATCCCATTGCGGGAAACTGCTCTGGATCGAAGCGATCTCCTCCTTGGCTTCCTCGATGAACAGTTCGACGAACTGAGGATCGACGGGTTCCGGCTCGGGCACCGTGATCAACGGATGAGTTGCCGCATGTGCGCGCTTGCTCTGATCCAGTGCGACTGTTTCGGTTGGATCGAGCTTGACCGTCTTGGCGGCTTCGCTGGCCGAGATGCTTATATTCGGGACTCGCGACGGAGCCTGGTCCGCCAGCGTCTTGAGGCACATCTCGGCATTATCCAACATGTACCAGGGATCGTTGCGCCCGCTCTGCAGCGTTTCCATGTAGTACTCGATGCTGACGATGGCATCGGCCACTCTCTCCAAACGGATGGAGTCAGGCGCGGGCGCGCCGGGCTCGATCAGCTTGCGAACCTGCGTCCCGATCGCGTCCATCAGTTCCACCGCCCGACCCTTGCCTAGCATCAGCAATCCGGCGGTGATGCCGCGCAACAGCTGCGGTACGTTGTCGAGTCCCTGCGTCGCAAGTTCCCCAGGCTTCTGCACGGCGACGGTAACGGCCTCCTTGATACGCGCCAGGTTGACGATGCACTCGCGCAGCACCGCCTCACTGACCAATCGGAACTCAAGATCCTGATCGGCCGGCAAATCGGTGCGCGTGGCATCCGTCACAGTGGGCAGGATCAGGCGCACCAGCTGATCGTCGAGGCTGTCTTCGACCGACAGCAGCACCCCTGCCACCTTGATGAGCGACTCTTCGGGCGGTGCTTTGCCGTCGCTCACGATATTCGCAAGCTCGGCGATCTCGTCTTGCACGCGCTGGCGCAATTCGCCCAAGCCCAGCACCCCTAAGGTATCGCTGATTTTCTTCAGCAACTCCAGCTGCGGCGCGAGTTCGTCGCTGCGGCCGCCGCCGCGACGCACGAATATATCGAGCACGTCCTTAACCTTGGAGAGATCCTCCTTGATGGCTGCGGCGACAGTGCGCATCAACTTGACGCTGGGGGCCGACAGGCTTTCGCGTTCATGTTCGATGGAATCGTCGACCGGCAACAGCTCGGAGAGCTTGAACGAGGCGCGTACCGCGGCAATACGGCCGCCGATGCTCGAGGCGCGCGCGACGTAGTACAGCAGGTTATTCAGCAAGTCGACCGGAGGGTCCTCGCAATAGCGCCCCTCGCCAAGCTCGTACAGACTCTTGATTTGCCGGTCTGCCTGACCCAGCAGGCGCTTCAAGGTGGCGCTGCCTTCCAAGCCGTTTGCGCGCACTGCCTCGAGGATGGCGCCAACCACCCACCACAATTGAAATACGGGCTGGGTCGTGGCCACCTGCTCGAGCTTCTCCGCCACTTTCGCCAGAATCTCCAGATTCTGCACGGTGCGCTCGCCTCGGATATACCCCAATAAACCGATCTGGAAGCGTGGCCGCAGCCGTCTCGCCCATTGCGCCACGGAAACCGACTGCTCCCCCAGCCTCTGCGATTGCGGCTGCGCGGGCTGATCGGATTTCAAATTGAGCAATAACAGCGTTCCCTCGGACAGCAACGGACTGCCGCGCACGGAGCGCAAATCGTTGAGCAGAGGCAGAAGCACCAAGGCCAGATCTCGGCCGCCCGACAATACCCGCTCAAGGTAGGTGGGCAATTGCACCATCGCACGCATCAATGCGTCCAGGCCGTCGACTTGCCGCTTCTGCTCGTTGTCCGAACTCAGCAGGTAGCGGGTGACGTGCTCCATTTCCTCCGCGAGCAGCGCCGCCCCGTATACCTCGACCAAGCGCAGGACCCCATGGGCGGAATGCAGCTGGTCGGCGCACTTCTCGAGCAATGCCCGCTGGTCTGAGCGTTCGGCGTACGCTTCGAGTGACGCGCGCGCGTCATTCAAGGTCGCCGCCAGCTCTTTGGCGACAATATGCAAGGTTTGGGAGCTAATGTCGGTCATGCCGGAATCGTCTCTACTCGTCAGGCGCGAAGGCCGCTAGCCTTGCGCATCTTTCCGGAATTGCCTGCGCTCAAGTTGTTGGCCGGCCCGCCGCCCGCATCCGGGCTGTTGCTTGCGGCCGGAGCGCCTGCTCCGTTTGTGCCCACCCCGTTTGTGCCTGCGCCGTTCGCGCCTGCGCCGATGCTGCCCGTGCTCACGGGTTGGCTCATGGCCGGCAAACGCGGCGACGAAGTGCCGCCGACAGTGGTGGTGCCGCCGCCGTAGTCGGGCAGTCGGAATCCTGCCACGGATTTGCGCAACTGCGCCGACAGCGCGGCGAGCTTGGCAATCGACATGGAGGTCGATGTCGAGCCTTCCGCCGTCTGCGTAGATATCTCGCGCACCACCTGCATGTTCTTCGAGATGTTCCCGGACGCGACGGCCTGCTGTCGCGCGCTGGCTGAAATATTCTGCACCAGGCTCGCGATCTGATTGGATACCTGCTCGATTTCCTCGAGCGCCGCACCGGCATTTTCGGCGAGTAATGCGCCGCCGACCACATCCGTGGTGCTGCGCTCCATGGACACCACCGCCTCATTGGTGTCGGTTTGGATGGTCCGCACCAGCACTTCAATCTGCTTGGTGGCGTTCGCCGCGCGCTCCGCCAGCCGCTGCACCTCGTCGGCCACTACCGCGAAGCCGCGACCGGCTTCACCTGCCATCGAGGCCTGAATCGAGGCGTTGAGCGCGAGAATATTGGTCTGCTCGGCGATGTCGTTGATCAATTCGACGATGTTGCCGATTTCCTGTGAGCTCTCGCCTAAGCGCTTGATGCGCTTGCTGGTCTCCTGAATGGTCTCGCGAATCGTATTCATGCCGTCGATGGTTCGCCGCACGGCGTCGCCGCCCTTGTGGGCGATGTCGACCGAGTGCCTGGCGACATCGGAGCAGCGTTCGGAGTTTCCGGAAACCTCCTCGATCGAGGCCGCCATGTCGGCCATGGATTCGCTGGCGGCGGAAATTTGCCGCGACTGTGCGCTGCTGGCCTTGGCCATGTGCGCGGCAGCCCGTTGAGTTTGCTTGGTGGCACCCTCCAGCTGAATGGTGCTGTCATTGATGGTCGTGACGAGTTCGCGCAATGCCTCGATGGCATAATTGATCGAATCCGCGATGGCTCCGGTAATGTCTTCGGTCACTGTGGCCTGCACCGTCAGGTCGCCGTCCGCCAGGCTTGAGAGCTCATCGAGCAGCCGCATGATGGCTTCTTGGTTGCGCTCGTTCTCGCGCACCCGCAGCTCGCTGCTGCGCCGCATGTTGACCGATTTCAAGAAGGTCCAGGCGAGCGCTGCCGTGAGCAGCGCCGCAAGGCCCAACAAGGATAGTATCCAGGGCTTGTAACCGGCGCCGGAGTCGATCCGCGCCGCCGGCGCATCGGCCAACTCGGCCGACAAGCCGCCGGCCAGGGCCGGCAGAGTACGGGCCGCCGCCTGCGCCCGGGACAGCGCCTGGGCGGCGCCGATGGCCTTGCGCACGCTGCTGCCGTATTGCTGATTGCGCGTGACCACGATCTTCAGTCGCGTTTCGGCATCCGCGCCGGTCACCTTGGCCAGCGCCAATCCCGATTCTTCGCCGGACAGTCCGCGCATGACCTGGCCTAGGAATTCCAAACTATCGGCGAGACGCTGTGCGGCCGGCGCGGCGTCGCTCACGCCCGACGCGAGACCGTTCAAGTCCTGCTGGATTCGCTGCACCATGAGCTCGAAGCGTTCCAGATAGCGGCTCATGCCGTCGAGCTTCTGGGCACCGACCGCGCTGGCAAGATCCCCCAGTTCGGACAGCAGCTTGGGACCGGATTCGCGCGCCTCTTGATTCGCCACCTGAATCGCCTCGACCGACGCCCGGGCCTCGCCCACCGCCGCGACCCCCTCGGTTAATTTGTTCCAGGGGGCATCGCTTGCATTGGGCACGCCCGTTTGCGGCACCATGCTGCGCAAACTCTTCAAGCGCGCCGCGCTCTTGGCGAGGGCGTCGAAGGCGCTCGCTTCACCGCGCAGCGCGTTCTGCGCCTCAAAAGGCATGCGCTGCACCACTAGGGACAGTTGTTCGGCAGGCGCCGCGAGCGGAGCGGCATTGTGCGTGAGCAGAGTCAGCCCGGCGGCGGCGCCCAAGCAGAGCACGATGAGCACCGCCAGCACCGGCAGGAAATTTGCAACTGGATTCTTTTCGTTCATCTCTAGTTCCGCCGCAGCCTCAGCTGGCGGCCTGTAAAAAGCTCTGGCTCTCCACCAAACTCTTCAAACTCAACACCGGCCAGACTTCGCCGCCGCGGCGAAAGGCACCGGCAAGATAGCTATCGCAACGAATGACCGTCGGCGGCGCTTCGGAGTCGAATTCCGCTTCCGCGAAACGCCGAAACCCCAGCACCTCATCTACCATGAGCCCGGCCGGAATTTCCCGATGGTTGACCACCACGACCCGGGTGTTTCGCCCCGAGGCGGTGGCCCCGCTGCCGAGAAACTGCCTCAGGTCGAGCATGGGCAAAAGCTGTCCGCGAACATTCGCCAGTCCCTTCACCCAGTTCTTAGCGCCAGGGATCCGCGTCACCGCCGCCGGATAACCCAGCACTTCGCGAGTCTCCTCCCTGGCCACCAGAAACGTCTCGCCGCCCATGCGAAAGGCTACACCCACCCATTCTGGGCCGACGCTGGTCTCTGCGACGCTGCCAGCGGTCACGGCGCGGCTGCGTTTTTCAAGTTCCTTGAGTAATTCGAACGGTCGGTCACGCAAGCTGCGCAGGCTGGTATCGGGCCCGCTGGTCGTGCTCGTCATACGGCCAGCGCGGCCTGTGCCTTCTCGACCAGTGCCTGCGCTGATACGGGCTTGACCAGATAATCCACGGCGCCTTGACGCAGCCCCCATACCCGATCGGTTTCTTGACCCTTGGTGGTCACCATAATGATGGGGATCAGACTGGTTTCGGGGTCGTTGATAAGCATCCGGGTGGCCTGGTAGCCGTTCACGCCGGGCATGACGATGTCCATGAAGATGAGATCCGGTTTCATGGCCTTGGCCTTGCGGACGCCCTCCTCGCCGTTCTCGGCGGCGGCGGTCTTGAAGCCGTGTTTCTCCAGAGCCTTCTGCATGACGAATACCTCGGTGGGTGAATCGTCAACAATGAGAATCA
>JBDUEQ010000137.1:0-25703 GCA_040002315.1 Gammaproteobacteria bacterium | reverse complement strand
GGCGGCGCACGGCCGGCTGCGCGCATCGACCGCACCCGTTTGGCGACTGGCGCTCGATGAAATCATGAATAGCGGCGAGTCGCTCCGGCCCCGATTGCCGCTGGGCCACACGCATACCGGGGCCCGGGCTCTGGCCGGCGCCGGCTCTTTGCCGTTGTCGAAAATCGTCGAACCCATGGTGCTGGATCCCTTGAGCGTTGCGAGTGACGCGGAATTTCTGCCCAGCATCCGCGCACAAAAGAACCTACCGCCGTGGCTTGCCGAAGGCTTGATCGATTTATATTAATCAAGGAGTGAACAATGGCTGCGCATACTCCACTTCCCGGCAGCGCACGGGTGCTGCTGCCGAATTCGCGACCGGCAGGGCCGGCCGATTCCAGCGAAATCACCAGCATTACGGTGCGCCTGCGCTCGATGGGCGACGTCGATGAGCTGGAGAAAATGGTGCAGAAGCAGAGCCGCCAACCGCTGTCGAGCCGCCGGTATCTGAAGCGCGAAGACTTCGCCAAGAAGCACGGGGCGAGCGCGGCGGATCTCGACCTGATCGAAGATCTGGCTCACGAGCACAATCTGACGGTGGTGCATCGCTGCTCGGCGGAGCGCTCCATCATATTGCGGGGCCGCCTCGGCGACTTATTGGATGCCTTCCCGGCGGACGTGCGTATTTACCATCACGCCAGCGGCACCTATCGCGGACGCCAGGGCGAGATTCAAATACCGGACAAGCTCGCCGGAATCGTCACGGGAGTATTCGGCTTCGATACCAGACCCAAGCATCGCGCCACCTTGCGTCGGGCCGTCGCAGCGGCGTCAGGACCCGGCGGCGACACTGGCGTCGCGGCCACGGCATTTGCCGCGCGCTACCATTTTCCCACGGCCTTCAAAAACAAGGCATTGAATGGCATGGGTCAGACCATCGCCATTATCGAATTAGGCGGCGGCTACCGCTCGAGCGATCTGAAGATATTTTTCAAGGAGATCGGTGTGACCAAGCCGCCGGTAAGCGCCATATCGGTGGATCACGCCGGCAACAAGCCTTCCAATTCCAATCCTGCGGACGGCGAGGTCATGCTCGACATCGAAGTGGCGGGCGCCGTCGCCCCCAAGGCCAGGATTGCGGTGTACTTCGCTCCGAACAACGGCGATCAAGGCTTCATGGACGCCATCAGTGCCGCCGTGCATGACGCGGAGCGCAAACCCAGCGTGGTTTCCATCAGTTGGGGCGGCCCGGAGAGTTCGGCGGATGCCCAAGGCATCCAGGCGTTTCACGAGATTTTCGTCGCGGGCGCCGCAATGGGGGTCAGCATTTGCGTGGCCGCCGGTGATCATGGCACGGCGGATCTCGACGCGTCCGAATGGGACGGGAAAATCCACGTGGATCACCCGGCGGTGGATGACATGGTGCTTGCCTGCGGCGGCACGCAGGTGGACAAGACCAATAAAGACGTGGTTTGGAACGACGGGACGCCATTCGACACAACCGTGCAGGGCGGCGGCGGTTGGGCCACCGGCGGCGGCATCAGCGAACTTGTGGCCGTGCCGGCCTATCAGAATTCGAGCCGGTTGCCGAAATCCATCGTGAACGGCAAGGCGGGACGCGGAGTGCCGGACATTGCGATGAGTGCCACAAATTACTTTACCCGCATCGACGGATTCGAGGGTGCGTCCGGAGGCACGAGCGCCGTGGCCCCGCTGATGGCCGCGTTGATCGCGCTGCTCAATCAGGCCAAGGGAAAGAACGTCGGCTTTCTGAATCCGTTCCTGTATTCCAATGCCAAGGCCGGCGTCGTGCATGACGTTACCAAGGGTACGAACGCCATCAAGGGCACCATCAAGGGATATTCTGCAGGGCCCGGCTGGGATGCCTGCAGCGGCTTGGGTACCCCGGACGGTAGCGCCATTCTCAATAAATTGTGACCCGAATCCGAACTGGTTTGACGTGATCTTAAGGCCGCGGTACCCCATGTGCCGCGGTGCCGTCGCGAGAGAACTCGAATTGCAACAGCCACCGGCGCGAATCCTGGCTGTCCGGAGCGAACCGCCATTTCATCGCCGCGTCGCCTGCCACGCGCGCGAAATACCTGCTGGATCCACGATTTTCCAGCGTTTGAGCGGTGACTTTGCCCGAGCGGTCGACGCTGACCCTTACGCTGACCTTGATGGTGCCGCGAATCGAGGCGCGCGCGCGGCGCGAGACATCCGGCATTTCCTGATGGACCACCGACGGAGGCACCGGAATCGGGGGTGCAGATGCCGCGGTTGCGGCCGGCGCCGCCGGCTGCGCTTCGGGTGGGGCGGTACTGATGGCCGGCTGGGGGGCCTTCGGCTGGCCGTGAAACAGCCGCGAGCCGGCCCACGCCACCGCGAACAGAACGAGTGCTGCGGCAATCACGGACACCCACAGACGTTTCCGCGGCAACGTCGGAGTTGACGCGGGCGCGGCGGGCGCGAAGACGCAGGAGGCAACGGCCGCCACAGGCGGACCCGGCGCGACCGTGACTCGGGGCGGTACCGTCGCAGCCGGCGGCGGCGAGAGGACGAGTGGTGGCGGTGCGCCTTTGAGTTGCGCGTCGAGATTGGCAATGGTGGGCCGATCGGCGGGGTTGGCGCTCAGGCAACGCCGAAGGGTGTCCGCGAATGCTGACGGCAAAGCGTCGGGCAGAGAGGTGGACTCCGCGGATTCGTCGGGCGGATGTTGGGTCAGAGCCTCGATCAGCGTGGCGCCGAGGGACCGGATGTCGCCGGCGGCAGTCGGCCCATCCTTTAGATCGATAGGCTGCACCCGGTCACTCGCCAGCTTCAGCTGATCATTGACCACCAGAAAATTCGGCGGCTTCAATCCTCCGTGCGCCAAGTTCCTACCATGAAGGAAGGCCAGGGCGTCTATGGTCGGCGGCAGCAATGCCTGTACTTCCTCGAGGTTCAGGGCCCGAGTGGGAAGGATCTGCGCGAGGGTTTGTTCGGCATATTCCATCACAACGAATAGGAATGGATGCCCGCCGAGTTGGCAGCGTCCCACGTCGAAAATGCGAATTAAGTGGGGATGCGACAGTGCAGCAGCGGCCTTCCAGCGGACAAGCTGTGCCTCCGAGGCGGTCGGGTCCGCTGGAATCAGCTTGATTACGGCGTCAGTGGCCGGGTTCTTTGTATATTCGGTGAGGAATACCACGCTGTGGTCCGACCGAGTGTGAAAGCGGCGCAACGGATACTCTCCGTTGATAACCAAGCTCTCCCACTTCGTCCAGTCCTCGGTCATCGGCCGAAGATAGCATCAAGAGCCAGCGCAGGGTGTGGCGCAGTACAAAACTTCCCAATGCTGCGCCGCGTTAGGTAATCAAGTCAGACGATTTATCGCCGGGGCATCCATCAGGACAATGGAGCATCAAGAGGGGAAATTTCCAAAAAATGGCTGCGACGATAGCCCATCTGTCGGACTCTGCGGTACACATACGGATTGGCCGGGTGAAGGCCGGGGGTACTGCCATCGAACTGCTAGAGCGGGATGAACAACTAGAAAGGCTGGGCCGCGCCTTCGGGCTGGCCGGCGCAGGCCGGGGACGAATAGTCGCAATTGCCGCCGAGGCGGGCGCAGGCAAGACCACCCTGGTGGGGCAATTTGTCTCGACGCTAGCCGCGCGCGCGCGCGTTCACTGGGGCGCCTGCGAAAACCTCTCCACTCCCGAGGTATTGCTGCCGCTGCGCGATATTGCGCGCGCCAGCGGCGAATCCTTCGATCTGGGCGCGGATCACATCCGCTCCTTCGAGTGGATGCTGCGGCTTTTATCTGACGGCGCGGCGCAATCCGTGCTCATTATCGAGGATGTCCATTGGGCCGATACGGCCACGTTGGATCTGATCCGCTTTCTTGCACGGCGCATCGCTCGAGTGCGTGCGTTGATCTTGATCACCTATCGCGACGAGGAAGTGGACGCGCGGTCGCCCATGCGAAGCGTGCTTGGCGACGCTCCCGCCGGAAGCGTCGAGCGCATGACGCTCGAGCCGCTGTCGCTCGCCGCCGTCAGCCAACTCGCCGCGTCGACGGGACGGAGCGGCGAGGTCTTGTTCGCATTGACCGCCGGCAATCCATTCTTGGTGACCGAGGCGTTGGCGGTGGAAGGCGATGTGCCCACCGAGGCGGTGCGCGATTCCACGCTGGCGCGCGCATCGCGCCTGCCGGAGCAGGGTCGAGTCGTGTTGGAGGCCGTATCGATATTTCCGCGACGCGCGGAAACGACGGTCGTCGCCGATCTTGTCAAAGGGGCGATCGGCTCTGGCCTCGACATTTGCGTGGAGAAGGGAATGCTGTCACTGCGGGGAGGATTGCTGCAATTCCGCCATGAACTCGCGCGCCGCGCCATCGAATCATCCATTGCACCGGTGCGGCTGCGGAACTTGCACCAAAAAGTAGTCGATGTGCTGAAAAAGCGCAGCGACGCCCGTGCCGGTGAAGTGGCGCACCATGCCGAGCTCGCGGGAGATATAACGGCTCTGCTGAAATTTGCGCTCCGAGCGGGCGACGAAGCCGCTCGTGCCGGCGCGCCGCGTGAAGCTGCCTCGCACTTTGCTGCGATGCTGCGCCATCGTGAGGCGCTTGATCCTGGCCACACGGTGGAAGTTCTGGAGCGTCACGCGGAGCAGGCCTATCTGATGGGCGCGGCAGACGTCGCCATGATCTCGATGACGGAGGCGGCACACTATCGGCGCGCCGCCGAGGACGTCATTGGCCTTGGGCGGGATCTTACCCGCCTCACCCGGTTCGCATGGATGTGCGGACGCCGCGCCGAGGCGGAGCGATATATCGAAGAGGCCATCGCAGTTTTAAAAACGGCGCCCGCAGGACCTGAGCTTGCTTGGGCCTACTCGCACCAATCGCAGCTGGAGATGCTGGCGTCCCGAACGGAGGGCGCCGTCAGCTGGGGCGAGCGCGCGCTGCAACTAGCGAGACAGCTGGGGGAGAAGGAGATCATCATTCACGCCCTGGCGAATATTGGATCGGCCAAGGCGGATACAGTTCGATCCGGGAACTGCGACGAAGTCGAGCAAAGCCTCGATCTTGCCGTGGCGGGCAAATTTCACGATCACGTGGAACGCGCGTCCTGCAACTTGACCTGCACTTTCTTTTGGCGTCGCGACTATTCGTCGGCTCTGGCGCGGATCGATCGGGGAGTCGCGTATGCGAACGGTCTGGAACTCACGCATTGGGAAGGCTATCTGCGTGGTTGGCGTGCGATGGTCTGGCTGGACCAAGGGGATTGGGCCGCAGCAGAAGACGAAGCACAAGAGGTGTCGAGCAGAAGCTACGCCGCCGATGTGTATCGATTTCCCTCGCTGATCGCCCTGGCGCGCCTGCGTATCCGGCGCGGTGATCAGGACTTCGAAGCTCCGCTCGAGACCGCTCGCCGTTTGTCGGACAGCATGGCCGAATTGCAGCGCAGCCTGTATGTCGTAGTACTCGGGGCAGAAATCGCTTGGCTCGAGATGAATATCGCGGCGCCCGGCATGAGTGCGGACCCGGATGCGGCGAAATTGGCGCTGCAGGCGGTCCATACGCAGGCGGTTGAGCGAAACGCGCACTGGATGGTGGAGGATGCAGCGCTGTGGTTGTACCTCCTCGGCGAGAAGATTTCGGCGACCGGCAATTTGTCGCAGCCGTTTCGCGACCATTGCGAGGGCCGCTGGCGGGAGGCGGCGGCGGGCTGGCAGGCCCTTGGCCGTCCCTATGAGCAGGCATTGGCGTTGAGCGGCGGCGATGACACTGCGCAGCGGCTGGCGCTGGAAGTATTCGATCGCCTCGGGGCGGGACCTGCGGCCGCGGTCCTGCGCCGGCAGATGCGAGCCAACGGCGCACGAGCTATCCCGCGCGGTCCGTCGGCGCGCACCCGCGCCAATCCGGCCGGATTGACCGCCCGGCAAGCCCAGGTGCTGAGCTTGCTCGACGAGGGCCTCAGCAATACTGAAATTGCCGACCGGCTGTGCATTTCCACGAAAACCGCGGAACATCATGTCTCGGCCATTATGGCCCGGCTGGAGGCGCCGACCCGGCAGCGAGCTGCCAGCGCCGCCCGCAGTCTCGGGCTCTTGGGCGACGCCAAAAGATAGGGAGGCAAGACACCCAATATAGGGACCCTCGCCCCATGTGCGGAGCGGCGGGTCGGCGGCATCCTAGGCGCGTCAAGTGTCAATCAGGAGCCGGAAATGTCTCGCATCGGAATCTTTGTCTACGGAGTTGTCTGTTACCTCATCTTTCTCGCCGTCTTTCTCTACGGTATCGGGTTCATTGGTGGCTTCCTGACGCCGACGAGTCTGGACGGCATCCCGGCGGCGCCGCTGGGTCAGGCCCTGACAGCCGACCTGGGGTTGCTGGGGATCTTTGCGGTCCAGCACAGCGGTATGGCCCGCCCTGGATTCAAGGAGTGGTGGAAACGCGTTGTGCCCGAAGCTGCCGAACGCAGCACGTATGTCTTGGTAAGTTCACTCGCGCTGGCGGCCCTATTTATTTATTGGGAACCGATTGGGGGAGTGGTGTGGAGCCTGGTGCCGGGCGCCGCGCGCAACCTCGTCATCGGATTGTATGTGTTCGGATGGCTGCTGCTGCTGTACACCACTTTCCTGATCGATCACTTTGACTTGTTCGGCTTGAAGCAGATCTGGCGGCGACTGAACGAGAGGTCCTATCGCGCGCCCGTGTTCCGCACCCCGAGCCTTTACAAACTGGTGCGGCATCCGCTGTACATCGGCTGGCTGACGATCTTCTGGGCAGCGCCGACGATGACGGTTGCGCATCTAATATTTGCGCTTGGCAGTACGGCTTACATCCTCATCGCGATTCGCTTCGAGGAACGCGACCTGGTGTCGGCATTCGGCAGCGCATACCTCGATTACAGGGCGCGAACGCCGATGATTGTTCCGCGGCTCTGGCCGCGCAGATAAGCCGGAATTCGACGCAAGGTCCTGCTCGAGGTGGCGCCGGCAGCGGCACGGCGCCCCCTCAATCGTCGAACCTTTACTAACGTCGGAGAGAAGGGCAGAGTAGTTGCGAAGATACCTCAATCAAGAAGAAGTCATTTGGTTGTCCGTTTCCTGATTGCCGCATGGGCGTCGCTGGTGTTTGCACAATATGCCGACGCGGCCAACGCCGCTGCTGCCGGCGCGACCATGACCAAAAGCGCCGCCCCGCGCTTTGCCCCTCTGGTCGATAGCTACCTTGACCGGTTCGGTCACTTTCATCCGTCAATCGCTGCCGGCAATGGCCTACACGTCCATGATGGCGAACTCGAGGATATGTCGGCTGCGTCCGTCGCCGCCGAAATGACGTGGCTGACTTCGGTGCGCCGCGAACTGGATGCGCTTGATCCTCAGCTGCTGACCCTGAACGAGCGGGTCGATCGCCGAATTCTGCAAGGCATCGTCGACGGCTGGATCCTCGATCTGGGTACGGTTCGGACTTGGACGCGAAATCCGATGATTTATGTGGCAGCCGTTTCCGACGGTGTGCACGATCTGGTGACGATGGATTCCGCTGCTCCGGAGGTACGCATGCGGCACATCCTGACCAAGCTGCATGGCGTGCCGAAACTACTTGCCGCCGCGCGCGCCAATGTGCTTACGCCGCCAAAGGTATTTGTGGAGAGCGCGATGGTCATGTTGGGAGGGGTGTCGGAACTGCTGTCGCATGATTTGCCACTGGCATTTGCGCACGTCCACGATGAGGCGCTGCGCCGGCAGATGATGCTGGAAGCGGGCGCGGCCAACACGCAATTGGCCGCTTACCAGCACTTCCTCGAAACGCGGGTGATGCCGGCGGCAACGGGAAGCTTCGTGGTTGGCGTGGCCAATGTCGAAGCTCGTTATCGAGCCGAGGAATTGATTGACCTGCCGGCCGGTCGAATGCTGGCGATCGGCACGCGCGAACTCGCGCTCAAGCAGACGGAGTTCACCGAGACGGCGGCGCGGATCGACGCAAGCCGCAGCGCGGTGGATGTATGGCATGCAGTACAGGACGACCATCCTGTCCGCGGACAACTAGTGCCGGCGGCGCGCGCCGTGGTCGAAGAGCTGTTCGCTTTCACCGGCGATCATCGGCTAATGACGTTGCCCCCGGACCACGACATCGTGGTAGCCCCGGCTCCAGCGTACGACCTTGGACTTGCCTCCATGCATTCCTCTCCGCCATTGGAGCCGCACCCGATACAGAGCTTCTACTACGTCACCGACGCGGACGCGGAGTGGCCTGTGGAGCGCCAAAACGCCTGGCTACGCACCTTCAATTACGCGACGCTGGCTGACATCAGTGCGCACGAGGTGGTACCGGGCCACTATGTGCATAGCCTCTTCATGCGGCGTACGCCGGGAAAGATACGCCGCATCTGGTTGGGACTGAATCCATTCCCGCAGCCGTCGTCGGGCCAGGACGGCTGGGCTCATTACGCGGAACAGATGGTCAGCGACGAGGGCTTCAAGGCGGACAATCCGCGCTATCGGCTGGCGCAGATCGCCGAGTCCTTGACCCGGATCTGCCGGCTGATCGCAGGCATCAAGCTGCACAGCGGCGAATGGAGCGTCGAGCAGGCGACGGAACTGTTCGAGCACGAGGGACACCTGCCCGCCGAGGCCGCCGGACGTGAAGCGGTCCGTGGAACTTACGATCCCACCTACGGCGGGTATTTTCTCGGCAAAATGGCAGCGTTTAAGTTACGGCGTGATTATCAGGCGGCGCGCGGTAAGGATTTCAATCTGAGGGAATTTCACGAGCGGGTAATGACCAATGGCATTGCACCCTGGTGGGCTCATCGGCAATTGCTGATGCCCGGCGATGTCGGGACGGTTCTGGAGTAATGACTCAGGTGCGATTGGGCTTCTATATGTTTTCCATTGCGCGCGACGTGGTGCCGGGAGATTCGCTGCTGAGGACGCACCGTGGAACAGTGCATCCCGAACGCTGGGGAAACTATGGGGATTGTTTTTCCGTAGACGTCGATCGTACGGTGACTCTCACCGATTTCGTATTTTCTGGTCGGCGCACCTGTAAACGACGGCGGCGCCCGGGCGCTCGCCCAGGGCTCGGCGAAGACCTTCTCCATTTGGTACGTCGGCGAGCGCAGCGAGACTCAGCTTCTGATGTGTGATCGCTTCGAGCGCACCCGATCATGGTTTCGCGTGGCGCCGCTGGCGGGCGGCAAAACGTTGCTGCAGTTCGGGTCAGCAGTTGCTGCGGCACGCGACCGTGCCGTGCCTGAAGTGTTTCGTCTGCTTCTGCGGTTTCATCTACTGGACTCGCAGCGGCCGTTGTCGGCCGCAAAGTCTGGAATAGTCAAAAACTCGCCAGCTGTATAGTCGACTTGAGTTGAACGCGATGCATTTTTTTGAGAATTCTTGCGCACTTTGCGACAGGGCGCCACGCCGTTCCTTCAAGTTCCTTCACCCCTTACCCTGCTGAGAAGCGTAGACTTTGCGCACCGATTCCATGCTATCGGCATGGTCGATGCGCTTGTCGTCTCGGTAGCGCTTCACCCGGGCGAGCCGCAGCGCGAAGCCGCCGGGATAGCGGGTGCTGGCTTGTAAATCACTGAAGGCGACTTCCACCACCAACTCGGGACGGACATACACGATGCCCGCATCGCGGCGGGATTCGCGCGCGAGCAATTCGCGGGTTTGGTATTCGAGCAGCGCGTCGGTGAGGCCTTTGAAGGTTTTGCCCAACATGATGTACTCACCGGTACTGGGCTCAAGCGCACCCAAATGCAGGTTAGACAGTTTTCCGGTGCGCCGGCCGTGACCCCACTCGGCGGCCAGTACCACGAGATCCAAGGTATGCGAGCGTTTGATTTTGAACCAGCTGGCGCCGCGGCTGCCGGCTTCGTAGGGGGCGTCCAGGGACTTGGCCATTACACCTTCATGACCGGCCGCGATGGCGGCATCGTAGAAGGCGCGGGCGGCGGGCTCGGAGGCGGTGATAAGTTGCGGGATCCGCAACGGCGTGGGAACCGCCTGCGTCAGCTTTTCAAGTCGCTCGCGGTAAGGATGGATGGCGATGTTATGGTCGCCGATGCGGAGGCAGTCAAAGTAGAAGGCCTTGATAGGCAGGTTGGCCCGAGAGGTTTCGACATTGAGCTTGCGGCCAAAGCGCCGCATGGTTACCTGAAAGGGATGCGGCCGCCCCGCTGCGTCGAATGCAATGGCCTCGCCATCGAGCACCAATGAGCTGTGCGCGAAACCACGCGCTGTTTCAACGATTTCGGGGACCGCAGCGGTGACCTCGTGGAGGCCGCGGGTATAGATGCGCACTTCATCGCCCGACTTGTGCACTTGGATGCGGGCGCCATCCATCTTCCACTCGAAGGCCGCCTCGCCGCCGATTTCGCGCAGAGCTTCGCCGACGTCGGCGGCGGTTTGAGCCAGCATAGGTGACACAGGAGCGAACAGTTCGAGCTGGAAGCGCTCAAGAGAGTCGGCGCCGTCGTAGATAGCGGCCCTGGCCACCGCGCCGAGGCGCCTGGAATACATGGCCGCCCGGCGTACTTGTGCCGCAGGCAGTTCAGCGGCGGCCGCAATGGCATCCTGCATAATTCCGCCGAGCGCACCCTGGCGCAGCTCGCCGCTCAACAGTCGCAGCAGAAACCGTTGTTCGTCGGATGTGGCCCGGCTAAATAGGTCGCGTAAAGACTCGGCGCGACGCCCCGCGGACCCTGCGCCGCGCAGGGCAGAGAGGTCTGCGAGTTTGCGATCCACATCGGTGAGAGACAGCGTGTCTGAATCGGAGGCGAAATGGGACGCGGCGGTTTGCAGCGCCGAATAGCCAATGCCAATTCTCCCCTGCGGAATATCTCCCGATAAATAGTGGACGCCGATTTCCAGCTCAGCAGGTGCGAGGGTGCGAAGCAGCGACGCTAACGCCTTCACCTTGGCTAGCCGCCTGGGACTGGCGCCTACCAGTTGCGATGTACGAACGAGAGTACCGAGCGAACTCACAGGCACCATGGTGGCGCAGGGAAGTAACCGCGTTGTGCGGCTACATCCCGCGCCGTGAGCGACTAGGCTCTGTCAATCTACTGCTTGTTCGCGACCTCAGCGGCCTTGGCATTCGCCTTGGCTGCGTCAAAATCAGCATCCGCCTGGCTTTTGCAGGTCTTCTGCGCATCACCAGCCAGCGCGTCGCACTTCGCCAGAGCGACCTTGTGTTCACCTTCGGCCTTGGTCACGGCGATATCGTAGGCGTGGCTCGCCACCGTGTTATTGAGATCGGCAAGCTTGTCATCCACTTTGTCAGCGGCTTTGCCGATATCCTTGGATGCATCCTTCTGAGTCTCGGCTACTTCGGTCGAGGCATTTTGCTCGGCCTTGGCGACGTCGGTAGCGACGGCCTCGGGCGATTTGGCATTGTTACAGCCGGCAGCACAGAAAAAAGTGAGTGCAATCAGCGAAATTGACAGCGTACGCATTGTTGTCCCCCAGTTAAAAAGTATTCACGCAACCCACGTGAATCCGATCGGCATCGATTGTCTGAATCCGAAGTATAAGATTCGTGAGCGGCGCGAATATGTCGTCCGGCGGGGGGTGGGAGTTGTAGGGCGAATCCCACAGGGGCCGGATTCCGAGCAGAGGATCTCAAACAGGTCGTTGGTTCGCGACTACCACTGATAGTCAATCGACAAGGCGATCACGCGCTGGGTGCTTCTTTCTGTAATCGGACTCACATCCGGACTGCCCTTAAACTTGCTGATGGCAGCGTCCAGATTGAGCAGCCAGTGCGCAGTGATGAATCGGGTCGCGCTGAAGCCCACGCCGACCGCCGATTCGCCGGCATGAGGATCGAAGACCGGGTGGCCCGAGGCGAGCGACTGTGCCGCGGTGACGCCGAACTCACTTTGCAGGTAGCGATGCGTGGCGAAGGTGACCGAAGGCCCGGCAAACATGACGAACTTCTTGGAACTCCCCGGAAGCGGCATATAGATTCCGACGTCCGCGACCGCGCCATTGGCGCCGCCGACGATCTGGCGCGCGTCGACTCTGAGAATCAACGGAAACTTTTTCGAGAGCACGGTGCTGCCGAATAACTTGACGACCGGCGCCGCAGATATATTACCCATGCCGCGAAGATTGGTGTAGTCGTCCCGTTCGCGCCGGCCGCGGTCATAAGCCAGCGCGACGCCGAAACGGTAATGGTCGCCGCGCAGGAAATTGTAGCCGAGACCTTCGCCGGTGGTGACGAAGGCAATGTCGCGGTATTGAATGTTAATGACCGGGCCGCCCTGCAGCCGGTAGGCTCTTGCACCCTCGTATATCGGTTGGACTTCCGCCGCTGTGCCTAGCACCACCCGCCAGTCCGGGAGGTTGGGCTCGAACAGCCTGGATAGAATAATGCCGCCCGAGTATTGCCATTCCTGCATCGGTGACGGTGTTTGGGCATGCGCCTTCCCTGCGGTCAGCGCCGATACCAAGAAGATCAGGCAGGTCAGCAGCGGAGCGAGACTGGTTAGTCTGCGGGATCCCATCACTATATGTGGCGAGCGATACGTACCCGAATTCACTGTGCTGTGCCTTTTCTTATAACGCTGCAAGTTACTTATTATGCTGTGCTTTGCAGCATAAAGCGCGTGCTTGCTTGGGCGCGGCTTCCACAGTGTGCGTCGGTAAACTCCTACAAAGAGTCCGGAATGGGATCGGTCATGGCTGCGTCCCCGGTTTAGGGGAGCACACCTCGTGTGGATATCCGGAAATTGCATCGACGATGTCGTCGCGGCGCGAAGCACTTGACGGCGGGAATGCACGGGACGAAACCGTCGGTGGGCGGGACGAGTTCGATTGCCGGTGACGGACTTCGGATGCCTGCACCGTGTCTCATAACGAGAGAACAGCTCAGCTCACGCCGCCACAAGGTTGTCCATCCCGATGCGACTACTCGATAAGGTTGCCTCCTGCCAGATGCCGCTGCGATTGGTCCTCGATCGCCGTCCGGAGGTTCTGTTCGAGGTGACGGGACCGAGTACTTATGCGTCGCAGGTCGCTGCCTGCCCGCTGCGCTTCGTTCTCGGCGATGACATCACGCGTGCGAGCGCGGAATTGGCATTTGCCGATGGCGCGCAATTGGCGGATTGCTTGGACCTGTTGCGCATACCCGCGTCACTGATGTGGGTCGAATGGAACGACGAAATGCATCAGAAGGTGATCCATGCGACGGGCTCGGTCGTCGACTTCGACGCGGCGGCGCCCGGGCGGCACGTCGGCGTGTTACTTCGCGCCTCAGCCGACGGCCAACGCGCGCTGGCAAGGACATTTTGGGTGCACACGGCGGCGGCCGAAAGCGCGGACGTCGTCCTGTCTCCGCTGGAGACACACATCGATCTGGGCGGAGGGTTCGCGGAAGCGGCAGAAATTGACGGCATTTTGGCCGGCGGATTGGCGGGCATCACGGATCCGGCCAATCCAGCCATGGCCTCCTTGCTGGATCATGTGCGGTTTCGATTCGATGATACATGGTCGGCTTTCTATCGGGCTGCGGCCACGAATCCCGAGGCGCAGCGCCATGTGGTTTACGAATCGCTGGCGGCGGTGGCGCGGGATGTGCCTTTGCTGCTGGCCTTTTTTCTGCTGCTGTCGGCCAAGGAGGCGACACGCTCGATCCCGATTTCTCGCGTGGCGATCAATCGCAAACGACGCGAACTTGGGCGCCTGGCGCTGCTCGACCACGTGGAAGTGCGGGCATCGCTCGACGCGGTTCAAGAGCCCGCACGGGCAGTGGAAGTCGACGGCCGTCAGTCGCCACGGCTGCACCACGTTCGCGGCCACCTCGTTCGGCGTGACAACCGTGTCTTCTGGCGCACGCCGCACCTGCGCGGCAGCGCCTCGCGCGGCATGGTGCGCTCGCGCACGGTGTGCCTGTCCTTTGCGCGGCCCCACGAGGCCCGCGCACGCGTGTCGGAATCGAAGCGGCCCTTCTGAGGTTCGCCGTGGAATCAGGATTGGCGTGGGGCCTGCGCAGCAACTGCTGCAATGGAGGCCGAGGCGCAGGCCGTATCTCAACTGCAGCGTCGGCATCCCGCCCATCTCTGACATTGACGTGCACCAGCGAATCGTCATCGCTGGGCGGGCGGCAAAGACGAGCGCGCAGATGGTGACCAAGGATCGCAGCGACGCGACAATTTAGTGCCCTCAGGGCGAATCCAAAATCCGCCAGGATCGACAAGTGTCCATGGCCGCGACTCGCCGCCGCCGATCACGACGACGGGATTTGGCATCTAGGTCCGGGGACTCAATATCGTGGTGAGCAGATCAGGGGCGGCGGGGTTGCGCTCGAGCAGCGGGTGGCGTGCGTGCCCCGCATAGTGCAGCTCGACCGTCCTGAATAGCTCGTCCTTCTGCAACAGCAAGCGGATGGTGCGAGTGTCGTCGCCGCCTGCTTTCAATGCGTCTTGCAGCACGTCCTTGGAGTATTTTCTGCCGTTGACGGCAATCAAATTGGAACCGGGCGCCACTCCCGCCGCATCGGCCGGCGTACCGGTGACCACCGAGGCGATGACCGCGGCCTCGTCCTTGAGCACGAAGCCGAGCGAGAAATTCGAATCGGTGCTCTTTTCCATGGCGTCGTCGCCCTTCTCCACTGCGGTAGGCTCGGGCGCGAACGCTACTTGCCAGCCGGCGGCGGTGAGACCCTCGAGCGGTGCGTCGGGCTTCAGTCGATTGAGGCGCAAAGTCCAGAATTCGCGCCAGTCATAGGGCATGACGGTATTGAGCGCTTTGACGATGTCGTTGAAGTCATAGGAAATTACCTTGGGAGCGGTGCTGGGCGCCCCGTAGAACAGCCGGCAGAAATCATCGAGGCTTTTGGCGCCCTGCGTGGTGCTGCGAATCAGGGTGTCGGCCTCCAGCCAGAGCATGGCGGATTCCAGGTAGAAGTCGTTGCCACGAGTTCGCGAGCGCCACTCCGGCGCGACGGTGTAGCCGATTTGCGCGGCGATGGCCGTGTCCTCGAGCGAGCGCCACTCGCGGCCCTTGTGCGTCTGCAGGGATGCAGCCGCACCGGCCCAGGCATTGCGTGCATCTTCCGGCGAGGCAATGCCGCTGCGTGCGCTCAATACCATGCCTAAGTACTGAGTGAGGCCTTCGTATACCCACAGCAGGTTGCCGCGCATGGGCGAGTCGTAGTTGCCGGTGGCAAGACCGATCGGGCGCCGGTACTTACCATTCCACGAGTGCACGTATTCGTGCGGCAGCAGATCCATCACGCCGCTGCTGCGGCGCAGATCCTCATCGATAAGCGAGCGCTCGGCGGTCCGGTTGTCGCTCGACTGATGGTGCTCAATGCCCTCGAAGCCGATTTGATCGCTCAAGGTCCAGAGGAAGTGATATTCGTTGTAGTGAATGGCGCCGAACAGTGCGGTGGTTTCGGCTACCAGCTTGCGCAAGTGACCGGCGGTGGCGGCCGGAATGTCGACGGCGGCGTCGCTGTCGGCGGCGAGATGCAGATAGACGGCGGGCGTGCCGCCCAGTTCTACGGTTTTGAAGTGGCGGCCGGAGAGCACCGGCGAGTCGATCAGCGTGGTGAGCGACACTGGGGCAAACTGAATGGTGTCGCCGGCGCTGCCCACTTGGGGGAGTGCGGTGCCAAAAGCCCAGCCGGAGGGCAGACGCAGCTTCGCGGAGTACTGGAGGGCGTCCGACTGACTCCCTGCGGGATATAGCACCAGCTGATTCCAAAGGATGAGCGCCAAGGACTCCGTGGCGGTGCGAAGCGCATTGTTGTCAGTGGCGCCCAATACCGCGTCCACTTCAAATGTCACGTCGAGCGAGGTGACGCCGGCCGGAACGGTGAGATGGAAGGCATACATATTGTCGAGGTCGCGCTGCCAGGCAATGGCTTGGCCATTGCCCGAGAACTTGAGCGCGGATATTCCGGCGACCGGCCCGTCGGGCGAGTGGTCGCCGGGCAACCATTTCGGATACAGCAGAGTGAGCTTGCCGGTTTTCACTGGCAGTACGAGATGGGTGCGTTCGATACCGCGTGGTGCGTCGCGCGCGTCGACCTCGACGCTGGCGGCGGCCGCCGCGCCGGCGGTCGCGGGGGCAGACTGGGTCTGGGATGCCATGCCGGACACTAAGTAGAACGCGAGAGCGGCGGCCAGAAAATGGCAGCGGGAGATCAGCAGCATCGTGGGCATCCCCTTATTCAATAGTGTTGGCAAGGGTGCGGATGATATAGGCGCGGGATCGCAAAGGTGAAGCCGTAGCCTGGCGGTGACCTGGCGTGACCTGGCGGTTACTGCGAGATGGTTCTCACCTTGAGGGTATCCCTGTCTCCCGGGATCGGGGTTTGGGACTGTGCCGCGTCCAAAATGTGACCTAGGGCGTCTCGGAAAAACCTCATTTCTATAAGGATTATGCACTTCGCGGCGACTCGATCGTGCGAAGTCGCGGGAATGGCGGAATCGCACTGCAGCAAAAACGAGTGGACTCGATTCACGGAGAGCATCGGTGCAAATCGCAACGAGAAAAAGTGAGGCCGCAGCGCCGGACCCCGCGGGCCATAAGCCGTCCGCGGCGGCGAAGCGAGCCAAGCTTTCGGTGCTCCTCGTTACCCGCGACGACATGCTGTGGCCGCAGATTTGTACGTACATAGGCGCGGGATTAATCCTCAAGCAAGTCGACTCCATCGACGAGCTGTTCTCGGCCACGCCGCACGGCCAGCCCGGCATCATCCTATGGGACACTCGAAATTCGGGCGATAGCGCCGCGGCGCTGTCGCGCCTGCAATTGCATTCCCCGCGTTTCGTGGTCGTCGCGTTGGGCGACGCCGGCAACGCTCATGCGTGGACCGACCCCGTTGCGCTAGGACAAGTCATTGCGCACGTTGAACTGCCCGTACCTGCAGAGGATTTCAAGGCGGCGCTCGACAGCGCCCATGAGGAAGTCAATGCGCGCACGGCATTGCTCGGCGATGGCGACAGCGATGCCGCGACGCTCGCAGCCGGCGCCCGCGGCAAAGGCGGCGGCGCGAAGGGCTCGGCGCCGCGAATTCCGTGGATACCGGCTGGCGCTATCGGCGTGGCCGTGGCCGGAGCCATTGCGTTCCTGGTTGTGAGACGCGGCGATATGCCAGTGCGGCCCGCACCGGCAGAGAATCCAAGGCTCGCGGTAGCGGAGGCGGTCAAACCGCCGCTGGGCGCCACAGAGAGGCCGGAAGAGAAAGTGGATCTGCTCATCGAGAAGGCACAGCAGGCAATGCTCGAGCGGCACTTCATCGATCCGGCGGAGGGCAGTGCCCTCACCCTGTACCGTAACGCACTGCTGCTCGATCCGAAGAACGGCGAGGCTCAGCAAGGCCTGCAGCGCCTTGCGGAGATCTTGTTCACGCGCGTGCGGTCGGCGTTGGATGAGCGGAAGATCGATGTGGCATTGCAGGCGCTCGAAACCGCCCGCAGCATCAGTCCCGGCGATAACCGCCTCGCCGCGCTTGATGAGCGCATTGCGAGCTTGCGCGCCGAGTTCGGTCCAGCGCAGATTCAGGCGGCCATCAACGCACAAAATTTCGATCGCGCCGCGCAACTGATCGATGATGCGGCGCGCAACAAAGCGCTGAGTAGTGCCAAGCTTGGCCAGTTGCGCGAGGAATTGCGTCGCCGCCACGATGAGGTGGATGTCGCGAACCTGCTGAAGCTGATCGACACCCGCCTGAGTCAGGACAAGGTGGTCGGACCGCGCAACGACAGTGCCGTCTACTACTTGAACCAGGCACGGGCCGCTGGCGCGAGTGCGGCCGCTGTGCAGCCGCAATCATTAGAAATTAACAAGCGGCTGGCGGCGATTCTGCACGCCGCCATCGAGCAGCGCCGCTTCGCGGATGCGGAGCGGCTGGTTGCCGACGCACGCAATGACGGCGTTCCCGTATCGATGGTCGCCTCCCTGCAGCACGACCTCACCGTAGCCCGAAGTTCACAGGCCGCGGCGGTGCCAGAAACTCCGCAGAACATTGATCCACGCGCGGTGCAGGCTCAGGTACTCGAGCAGGCGCGCGCCGCGCTCGATGGCAGCCAGCTCGGAAGAGCGGAGTCTCTGTTGCAGACGGCGACGGGCTTAGGTGCATCGGTAGAGTTAAACCCGCTCAAGGAGCGGCTGGCGCAGTTGAAACTGGCTGGCGCCGGCGCGCCACAAGTCGCGGAGGCCTCATTAACCCGGATCAAAGGCATTGAACCCGACTACCCGAGCGATGCGCTGCGCAAGGATATTGAAGGGTGGGTGGATCTCTCTTTCGTGGTAAGTGCAGAGGGCAAGGTTGCAAAGGTCACCGTGCTCGATTCAAGTCCGGCGGGCGTGTTCGACGTAGCCGCGTCGAAGGCGCTATCACGCGCTCACTACAAACCGATGCTTCAGGACGGCAAGCCCATTGCCGTCGGCAGCAAATTGCGAATTGCATTTCGCCTGTCGAAGTAGCACATGACGACGAACAATCTCCCCGTCAGCACCGATCAACCTGAGGCGCGCATTGTTTCGGCGCCGAACGTGGGCGAGACGCCCGGCGTGCCGACGCCCGGCGTCTCCGCGCTGAGGCGGGGCACTGTGCGCTGCCTGGTAGTGCACGATGATCTAGAGTTGCGGCTGCGTTTGGGGGCTTTGGCACGGCGTGCCGTTCCGGCGTTGGACGCGGACTGTGTTACTTGCGCGAGTTTTGATGCGCTCACCCCCACGCGCCTGATGGGCTATGTGGCACTCTTGCTCATCGTCGAATTCAATGTGCGCGACAGCACGCTTGACCCGCTGGCGCGGTTGGCGCGCACGCGCAGCCGCGCGCCGCGCCTGCCAATCTATGTGTTCGCGCGCGGCGGCGACGAGCGCAACGCGGTTCGCACCATCCTCTCGGGCGCCAACGATTACTGGCCCATACACGCGGTAAAAATGGGTGAATTGGGCGCGGTGCTTCAGCCGCTGGTGGAACCACCGGTTGTGGATTCGGGAGCCGCGGCCTCTGCAGCCCTCGATCCTTGGCGTCAGCCGCGAATTGCCGGCTATCGCCTGGTGAAATCCATTGCCGAATCTAATATGGCCGCGGTGTATCTGGCCCGTAACGACGATTTGCCCCAGCCTGTCGCGCTCAAGGTACAGGCGCTCAAGGGGCGGTATTTGGTGTCAGAGGCGGACCGGCAGCGCTTTGTGCGCGAATGCCAGATTTTATCCGCGATGAATCATCGCTCGATCGCTGATGTGCTGGATTTCGGTATTACCGACGAGTACCTGTATCTCGCACTCGAGTACTTTCCCTGCGGCAGCCTGCGCGACAGGCTGAAGAATCCTGTGAGTGAGTCCGATGCGGTGAATTATGCCCGGCAGATCGGTGAGGCGCTGGCGGTACTGCATACGGCGCATGTGGTACATAGAGATCTCAAGCCGTCGAATTTGATGCTGACCGACGACAATCGAGTGATACTGATCGATTTCGGCTCGGCGTGTATGCAACTCGAGGCGAGCGACTTGTCCCGGTCCGACCTGTGTACAGGCACTCCTTACTATGTGTGTCCCGAGCAGATCGACAATCGCGATCCGGATGGGCGCGGTGACCTGTACAGCTTGGGAGTGGTGCTGTTCGAGATGCTGACGGGCGCTCTGCCCTATGTGGGCAATACGTTGGCCGAGATCTTCGCCGGTCATCGCTCGACTCCCGTACCGCGCTTGCCGCAGCGGGTCGCGCGCTACCAGGCCATCGTCGATCGCCTGCTCGCCAAGGAGCCTGCCGATCGGTACGCGTCGGCGAGCTTGTTCCTCAGTGATTTAGCCACGGTGAGCGCGTCCGAGCGAGTACCTGCCGGCAATCCGTCTTAAGGGGGGTGGTCGAATCATGAATTCTCGATTGGCGAGGGTCATAAGTCCGCTGCTGACGCCGGCCGGATCGCTGGTGCTGTTGGTCATTCTGGGTTTGAGTTTCGTCGCCGTGGTGCTGGTACCCGGCCTTGAACTCGCCAGCGAAGTCGCCGATAGCTCGACGGCGCTCAAGCTGCTGGGTGAACAGCAGCGCCATCCCACGCTAATCCGTGCCGCGCTGGAATCCATCCATGACCGCTTAGGCGCGCGCGGCTATATTCAGGAATCAGTGGATCAGCTGCGCACGTCGAGCGGCCAACTGGACGCGGCACTGCACGAAATGACCGTGCCGCGGCCGGCGAACTGGTTGTCGCTGATGACAGATACGGGGGCGAAGGGCAAGCCGATCGCCGGCAGACATGCGGCCACGCTGCTCGATACCTGGGCCAAGGAAATGGTGGTACTCAAGCCCGTGCTCGGCTTTCGCGGGGTGCCCTATCAGGACAATGAGTCTACCGGCACGAATCTGAATGAGGGAGGCCGCCAATTGGATCGCGACGTCGGCGCTGCGCTGCGCGCCAGCCGCCACGCCCTGCCGCAGATCGATGCCGAGTTCACGGCGATTGCGACGGAATTGCAGTCGACCAATTTGCGGTCGGCCACGCAGCTGCGCGTGGTGATGTTGTCGGGCCTGGTCATTGCATTGGCCTTGGTCGTGCTGGTCAGTGTGCTGCTCAGCGCGCGGCAGCGTCAGGAGAGCACGTTGCGCCTGGCGCGTCAGCAAACCGCCGACATTCTGCGTACCGTCAAGGACGGGTTGTTTCTGCTCGACCGGAACTTGTTGATCGGCTCGGCCTATTCCGCTTCGCTCGAGGCCCTGTTCCAGCGCAAGGATTTTGCGGGCATGGCCTTCGAGGGCCTGTTAAAAAACATCGTCTCGGAACGTACGCTCGCCACCGCCCTGAAGTTCGTGAAAATTCTCTGGGCCGAGCGCACCAACGAGAAATTGGTCAAGAGCATCAACCCCTTGGGCGAGGTGGAAGTGCATCTGGACGGCGGCGGCAGCGGCCGATCCGACACGCGCTATCTGCAATTCGATTTCCATCGAGTGCGGGTCGATGGGGAGATGACTCATGTATTGGTGTCCATCTCCGATGTGACCACACGGGTGGACATGGCCAAGGAACTGCAGACCGCGCAGAACCAAGCGCAGGGGCAGGTCGACACGCTGCTTGGTATTCTGCATATCGATCAAGCGCAGCTGCAATCATTCCTCAATGACTCCAATGCGGCGATGAAAATGATCAACGCGGTGCTGCGTGAGCCGACGCGAGAGGAGGGCGTATTCCGCAAGAAGCTCGACACGCTGTTCCGCCAGGTGCATTCGGTTAAGGGCGAGGCCGCAGCATTGGGGTTGTCGTCGATCGAAACGCGAGCGCATGCGTTCGAGGATGACTTGAAGGGATTGCGCGATCGCGCAAGCCTGTCCGGCAATGATTTCCTGCCGTTGGTGATCAAGCTCGACGATTTGTTGACGCATCTACAATCGGTCAGCGACTTGGTTGCCCGGCTGTCGCACCTGCAGATTGCACAGAGCGACGTGGCGCACACGACAACGGCGGTGCTGGAAGAGGAGCAGGCGATGCAGGCCGGCAAACTCGATGGCGGACTCGCCGCGACACTGCAGAAGCTCTGCCTGCGCGTGGCCGGCGAGAACAGCAAAGAAGCAGCACTGCATTGCTTGGGAATCGAGGCGGTGCCAGCCGATTACCGGCGCGCCATCAAGGACATCGGGATCCAGGCAGTACGCAATGCCGTTGTGCACGGCATCGAGGCGCCGAATGTCCGGGCGGCTGCCGGAAAATCCCAGGCCGGCGCTGTGCGCCTGTCGTTCCAAGACTTGGGCGATGCCGGCTACAAGCTAATCATCGAGGACGACGGCCAGGGGCTGTCGACGGAGCGCATCAAGGAGGTGGCGCTCAGGAAAGGGTTTATCACACCCGAGCGGGCGCCGACGCTGGATACCAAACAGGTATTTGCGCTGCTGTTTCAACCTGGCTTCTCCACGCTGGAGGCCGCGACCAAAGATGCGGGCCGCGGCGTGGGAATGAATGTCATCGCCGAGCTCATCAACCAGTTGGGCGGCCGCGTGTCGGTGGCGACCGGTGTCGGGAAGTTCACTCGGCTGACATTGACGTTGCCGCGCCAGGCCAAGCGCGCCGGCGACACCGAGGCGGCGTGATGCGCGCTGAGGCAAAAACTTCCTTGAAGCTCATGATCGTCGATGATTCGAACATCATTCGCCGACGCATCGAGCGCTCGCAGCAGATCGCCCGCCTGGAAGTGGTCGGTGCCGCCAGCAATGGGCGCGAGGCGGTGGAGTTGTTTCGCCGTACCCGGCCCGATGTGGTGACCATGGATCTGACCATGCCCGAGATGGACGGAGTGGAGTGCGTGCAGGAACTGGTCGCGATCAATTCCGATGTGCTGATCCTGGTGGTCTCCGCACTCGCCGACAAGGCCACGGCGGTAGACGCCATTGAGAAAGGCGCCAATGGCTTCTTGTGCAAACCGTTTACCGATCGCCAGCTCAATGATGCGCTGGAAGAGCTGCTGTCGGAGGCGTAATGCTCAAAGAGGCCGAGATCCGCACGTTCATCGAAGGGGCGACGAATTATTTCGAGGTCTCGGCGCAGCAGTCGGCCTCGGTCGGATCGCCCTATCTGGTGACGGACGGAAATCCGGGTGCGTATGAATACACGGGCGTCATAGGCATTTCCGGCGCGCGCAAGGGCATCGTTTACTTTACCGCTCCGCGCGGCATGCTCACAGTGCTGCTGATGCGAATGCAGGAGACCGACACCAGCGATGACAACATCAAGGACTTGGTGGGCGAAGTGGCAAATACCATTTCCGGCAATGCGCGCCGTGACTTCGGCAAGAACTTCGTCATCTCGGTGCCGGTGGTGATCGCGCACGATAGCGACAAAGTCACGGCACCGCATCGGCGCTCCTATGTGATACCGATCAACTGGCGCACGCATTCGGCCAAGCTGGTGGTCTGCCTGGAATAGGGCAGCGGCTTTGCGGTGGCGGCGACCTGCAAATCGGTGCGAATAGGGCGCAAATGCAGCTTGACGGGTGTATGCGCGGCGGAGGATAAATAGCAAATCGGCCAACCTGCAACTGCACCGAGTTTTCAAGAGGAAAACGTCGATGCAATTGCGGGTCGACTTACGGCCGCCTCGGACTGGCCGATGCTGGCGCCCTGCCGGCTCAGAGCGACCTTAAGAAATTAAGCACGTCTTGCTGCTGGCTGTTGCCTAAGTTGTTGAAGCGCTGAATAACGGTGTTGGCCTCGCTGCCCTGACTGCTATGCGCCTCAATGGCCGCCATCAGGTCGCGCGTGCGTCCGTCATGCAAGAAGAATACTCGTTGGCCGACTCCCCACAGCGGCGCGGTGCGAAATTCATCCGGCCCTGCCGCTCCCTGAGTGATGCCGTCGGATAAGCCCTGGCCCATGTGATGCACCAGTAAATCGGAAAATAGATTGGCGGTCTGGTACGAGAGCGCAGAACTGGGATTGACCGAGGAACCGCTGGCTGCGGCGTGCCCGGTGGTGAACGAGGGCGTGTGGCACAGCGCGCAGCCGGTGCCGACGAATTGCGCCTTGCCGTTTAAGCTCGCGGGGGTGTCGGGCGCCGGTACCGGCGGGGCCAGCATGCGCATGAAGTTCGCAAAGGCGTCGATGTCGGAGAGTACGTTCACGGCGGTCCCAGTCGTCGTCATCGGCATGTTCTGGGTATCCTCGGGAGTGGTGGCGTAGGTACGGCACTCGGAGTTCTCGTCGCGCTCCTGCGGAAAGAGCTGGTTCGAGACGCCCATTTCGACGTTGTAGGCTTCGCCGGCGAACATCAGCAGGGACTTGTTCTGCGCCTTCCAGCCGAAACGCGTAATGGTGCCGTCATTGGCGCTCAAGTTGGTGTTGCCGCCGAGAATGGCATTGGCGTGGCCGCGCACGCCGGATTGATTCTTGCTGGTCGTGTTGGCTTTGGCGTTTGCGAGTATGGCGGAATCAGGGATCGCTTCGATAAGGCCGGCGCCGAAGAGGGGCGTCGGAATGCGAAATACGATGTTGCGATTGCCGCCTTGCCCGGTCATGGGATTGCCGGCAGGCAACCAATTGGGCTGCGCGATATTGCAGGTTCCCGCGTCGCCGCGGCCCGTCACGACGAAGAGATTGTGCACGCCGCCGTCGCTTACGCCGTTCGATTGCACAAAGCGGGCTTCACGGATGGGGCCACGCGACGCTTCAAACCAGGGAATAGTGTTGGCAGCCCCGTCGGCTGTCGCGATGCTGATCAATGGATTTTGCGGCGGGCTGCTGCCGCCCACATTGGGGAACAAATGACAGGACGCGCATTGGTTCGAATTGAAACGCGGGCCCAAGCCGTTTCCAGACCCCTGGGCCGCGCTGCCTCCGCTGACAACTTCGATGAAATTAAAGCGCGCCATACCATCTTGGAAGAAACTCAGCTCGTCGCCGCCGAGCCCCGGCAGCGAGCGCGGCAAACCACTGTCGGTTGCGGCTCGGCGCACACCGGGATCGTTGACTTGGCGCTGCCCTGAGGTCTGCGAAGCTTGAGATTGTCCTTGAAATGGAGTTTGGGCCTGGGCTTGTGCGGTGGTGGCGATGAGAGTGCCAACGAGAGCGATGAAAAGGATCTTGAGATTGGATTTCACAGTGTTCTCCCCTTAAGACATGCGATGGCCGGCAGATAGCCTTCAGGGGATTTGATATACGCGCGCTTTTTTTGGCTGTCGAAGTGATGCAGTTAGGAGACGTCAGCGATGAGCGACAGCGCCGCGCCTAAGCGCCTGAATGCGCAATTGCGACACCGCGAGTGCGAGCGGGCTGTCGGCGGCGCAGCCTACATTGTTCAGCTGGTCGCCGACATAAAATCAGGATCGCGGTGCAGTGCAAAATCGACGGCGGTAGCATGAGTTTCTGGGCAGTCGTGAATAATACGGAAGGTGACAGCGGCGGCTTGCGCCTGCTCGAGCGGATGCGCATCAAGATGTGGCTGAAGAGAGCGTTTGCAGAGATCGCCAAGGCGGACGTGAAAGGAGCTTTTCTCCGCGAACTCATGAGTTAATTAGGTTTATATCTGCCAGCCCTCCTCTTTAGACTGCCTGCCACGCGACGGAAACCTTCGGTCGCGCAACACAACAGTCAAGGAGTCGATATGAAGAGCTTTACAGTAACTGCCGTCGGCAATCTCGCGAGAGACCCCGAATTGGCCTCCAAGGGAGATACCACCTACACGCGGCTTTGTCTGGTCGGCAATGACTACGCGGGAAAAGATCAGCATGGTGATGCGCGCGAGGCCGTCACCAGCGTCTGGTTTACGGCATTCGACAGTCTCGGTGAGGCGATCGCCAAGAATTCCCGCAAGGGCGACCAGCTCATCGTTCAGGCGCATATGCGCTCTAACACCTGGATTGACAAGGATGGCGAGAAGAAATACGACCTCTCCTTCATCATTGATAACTTCCGTTTCGGCGCACCCGGGAAAATCAAGCGAGAGGAACTGTCGGCGCGGCGCGAAGAGACAGAGGGAGCTCTCGAGACCGAGATCTAGGGATCGACTATCTTTGCGGTAGCTAAGCTGCCCGCATCAACTCGGAAAAGGAATTCCGCCGTGCATCACTCCCATTCGCATTGCTTTGACCTGCGGCAACTCGTGCCGCAATTGTTAGTGATTGTGCTCGTGATCGGTGCTCCTGACCTGGCGATGGCGCAGGCCTCGCCGTTCATGACAGGTGCGACTGCATTGCAGACCAATCTGCTCGCCTGGCTGACCCCGGTTGCCATCATTCTCGTGATGGTCCTCGGTGGTATGGCTATGGCGAACCGA
>JBDUEQ010000136.1:0-13004 GCA_040002315.1 Gammaproteobacteria bacterium | reverse complement strand
ATTCGTCATAAGTAGTACTCCGTTGCACTCATGGTTCATTGAGCTGCGTAATCCTAAGGTATCCTCGGAAGCGTTAAGGCGGAATTACTATTACTTTTGGAGTCATACCATGACTGACTATGGCGGTAAAATCGCTTTCATTACCGGCGGCGCATCTGGCGCAGGTTTCGGCCAGGCGAGCGTGTTCGCGGAGGCCGGTTGCAAAATTGTGATTGCGGACATCCGTCGTGCCGCCGTTGACGAAGCGGTCGCCAAGCTGCGCGCCCAGGGTGCCCTAGTTCATGGACTGCAGCTGGACGTCACCGATCGCGCGGCCTACGCGCGCGCCGCCGACGAAGTCGAGAAGGTGTTCGGGCAGCCGCCGCAGCTGCTGTTCAACACCGCCGGAGTCAACGCCTTCGGCCCGCTGGAGAAATCGACCTACGATGACTTCGATTGGCTGATGGGGGTCAATCTCGGCGGCGTAGTGAACGGCATGATGACTTTCGTGCCGCGGATGATCGCGGCCGGCCGGGGCGGCTATATCGTCACCACCTCCTCGATGGGCGGCTTCTTCGGCAGCGCCGCGGCGTCGATCTACTCGGCCGCGAAGGCGGCGGTCATCAATCTGATGGAGAGCTATCGTCTCGCCTTGGCGCAGTACAATATCAAGGTGTCGGTGCTGTGCCCGGCGAATATCCGCACCAATATTGCCGAGGCGACCAAGCTGCGCCCGGCACACCTCGGCAATACCGGTTATGTCGTCAACGACGACGTGATCCGGTCGCTGCAAAGCATTCATGCCCACGGGCTTGACCCGGTGGTGCTGGCACGACGCACCAAGGAGGCCATGGAAGCCGATCAGCTCTACATCATTCCCTATCCCGAGGAAAAGGAATCCCTCACGCGGCACTTCAAGCAAATCGTCGATTCCGTCCTGCCGATGGAAGCCGACCCGGACGGCGCCAGAGAGCGCACTGAGGCGCTGCGCAATTGGCTGAAAGATCGTCAGGCTCTCATGTCCAAGGGGAAAAACGCGTGAAGCGGATTGCATTGACTTGGCTCTTGTCGATTGCCGCGGCAGCGACCACGGGGCACGCAGTGGAGAGTTCCGCCGGCGCCGCGCCTGAGCGTCGCGGCACAGAATTCGGCTTTGCCGTGTTTCAAGAGCACTGCGTCTCCTGCCACGGCAACCCGGCATTCGAACGCGCCCCGGCACCGGCCACGCTGAGGGCCATGTCGCCGGAACGGATCTACACCGCACTGACGACCGGAGTCATGAAGCCGATCGGCGATACCTTGACCGAAGAGGATAGGCGTCGTGTATCTGAATCCCTGGCCGGCCAGCTGCTGGGTTCTGCTGAGGTTGGCGACGCCGGTAAAATGCCCAATCGATGCCCAAGCAATCCGCCGTTCCACGGTATCGCGGGGGCCGGGTGGAATGGTTGGGGCAACGGGCTCGAAAATCATCGCTTTCAATCTACATCGGCGGCGGGCCTTACCGCCGCTTCGGTTTCTGGTCTCAAGCTGAAATGGGCTTTCGGATACCCTGGAGGCACGTCGGCCTACGGGCAACCGACCGTGGTGGGCGGCCGCGTGTTCGTCGGCACCGATACGGGCTATGTCTATTCGCTGGACGCGGCGTCCGGATGCATTTATTGGTCGTACCGCGCCGGGGCCGGCGTTCGCAACGCGATGTCGGTGGGTCCACTCAAGTCCCCAAAGGGAACTCGTTCAGCGGTGTTCTTCGGCGACTTGAAGGCCAGCGCATATGCAATCGATGCGCAGAATGGAAGCGAGATCTGGAAGACGCGCGTCGAGGAGAATTTCGCCGCACGTGTGACCGCTGCTCCGGGGCTTTACAAGGGACGGCTCTATGTGCCGATCTCGGCATGGGAAGGCTTTCAGGCGCGGGTACTCGATTATCCCTGCTGCACGGCCGTCGGCAGCGTGAGCGCGCTCGACGCCAATACGGGCAAAGTGATCTGGAAAACCTTCTCGATTGCGGACAAGCCACATCCCATGCAAAAGAATTCACTCGGAGTGCAGCAGTGGGCGCCCGCCGGGGTGCCCATCTGGAATACACCGACCATCGATCCGAAGCGTCACGCCGTATACGTCGGAACCGGAGACGCCTCAACCTACCCTGCGCCGGCGACCAGCGATGCGATACTGGCTTTGGATATGGATACCGGGAAGATGCTCTGGTCCCGGCAGATCTATAAGGACGATTCATACATTGTCGGATGCGACGGCGCCGGCCGCACCGAGAACTGCCCCAAGGTTGTCGGCCCCGACTGGGACATCCCCATGTCTCCGATGCTGAGCAATCCCGCAGCAGGCAAATCACTGCTGGTCTTCGGCACCAAGTCAGGAGATGTTCTGGCGCTCGACCCGGACAAGAAAGGCGAACTCGTCTGGCAAGTGAACCCCGAGATGGCCGCGACTGCCAAGGACACGGCCTCCTCGAACGGCATCGGGACTCGCGGACCCGTATGGGGCGCGGCAATGGACGACGGCCACGCCTATGTAGGCTCGAGCGTCGGCGGTGTCGCCGCCGTACGGCTTAACGATGGTGAGCGCCGCTGGCACTCACCGCTCAACGCCACTCCGACTCAGAAGGTGACGCATTCGGCCGCAGTAACCATCATTCCGGGAGTCCTGTTCGTCG
Source organism: Gammaproteobacteria bacterium (assembly GCA_040002315.1). Classification (GTDB taxonomy): domain Bacteria; phylum Pseudomonadota; class Gammaproteobacteria; order Steroidobacterales; family Steroidobacteraceae; genus Bog-1198. The sequence goes on along the minus strand of JBDUEQ010000136.1, from coordinate 10,354 downwards.
CGGGCTCCGATGGCAAAGTTTGGGCGCTATCGAGCGTCGATGGGCGCGCTCTATGGACATTCGAGACGGCTCGTGAATTCCCGACGGTGAATTCGGTGCCCGCCCATGGTGGATCCATTGTCTCGGCCGGACCCACCGTCGCCGGCGGCATGCTATTCGTTGGCTCCGGCTACGGCGTGGTCAACGATACGCCGGGAAATGTACTGCTTGCCTTTGGATTGAAGTAGCAAGCACGCCCCGTACTGCTTGAGCAAAGCCCGACCAGTCGCCCGCCTTGCGCAATCCGTCGCTGAGTTCAAGCTGCACGCCTTCGCCCGTGCGGCCTCGATTGCAAATGTTGCGCGGATCCCGGCCCGGGTAGCGGTGCCCCTCGAGCTCGCAGCTAAATCCGTCTGCCGCCAGAGACTCTGCAAATTCCTGTTTCAGCCGCTCGTTCAAACCTCCCAATAACACGTCCGGTCCGCTGGCCGCATAGCCATGCACGGCGACGACGGTGTCGCAGGCGGCGATGAGATCCAAGGCGCGCGGTTCGTCGAAGCGGTGGCTGGCAAGGTGCAAGCAGTCGAAGTTGTCGCCGGTAGTCCGTAGTCCCTCGAAAAGATACAGGCGATACTCGTCGCCGGCGATCAAGCGCGCAACTTCAGACGTGCGTCCTTCAATCCGCCCTCCATGCGGCGCGAGTATCGCGACTCGTGAATGCTCGCGGCGCAGGATCTGCACCGCGTAGTCGACGCCTTCGGTGTAGCGTGCCGCAAGGTCGTCGTAACTGAGAAAATCATCGGAGTGGACCGTTTTACGCACCGGCACGTTCTAACGGTTCAGCTCTCAACCGCGCTGAACCGCCGTTTCCGGCCGCCGCATGAAAAATAAGACGATGGCACCGACGAAGCACCAGGCTGCAAGAAAATAAAAATTCACGGCGTACCCGACACCCTGGTCAAAGAGATGACCAGCCACCTTCGGCGCAATGGCCGACAGGGTGGTGTTGATCGCAATGGCCAGGCCCGCCAGGGAGGCGAAGGCCGCGGTGCCGTAATAATTGCTCAGCACCGACATCAGGCACACCAGCCCGCCGCCGAAGCCGATGCCGATGCAGACCGCGAATAATACCACCTGCCACAGCGCATGCGCGTTGACGATGACCACCAGTCCGACCCCGAACACCGCCACGAACGCCGCATAAATATAGCGTGGATCGATGCGGTCGCCGAAAGCCGCCAGAATCGCCTTACCGATGAGGCCGGAAACGGTCATGATGCTGACGGCCCATGCGCCGACGCGCGCTGAATGGCCGAGATCCTGCAAATGCAGCACCCCATGCGCGAGGAACAGCGTGTAGCCGCCGCTGCCGCCGAGCAACGACACCAGCAGCAGCCAGTAACTAGGCTCGCGCACGGCCTCGCGAAACGTCCATTCGCGCCGTGACACGAACGCCGGACGCGTGTCCACAGCCGATTGACCGGCGGCAAGCGGCGGCCCGAATCCGTCGGCGACTTGCCCCACATCTTCCGGCCGCTCGCGCACGAAAAAAAGTGCGATGCAGGCAGCGACTGTGGTGAGACACGCGAGCAGCCACCAGCCCGCCCGCCAGGTGCCCGTCACTTCGATCAGGCGGTTAAGCAGCGGCGCCGCCACGAAGCCGCCGATAGCGCCGGCGGAATACAGAACCGACAGAGCCAATGAGCGGCGCCGCACGAACCAGCGCGCCAGGCCAGCCTGAGCAGCCATGACGGCTCCGGTGGCGACTCCCGCCCCGACCAGCAGGCCATAACAGAGCATTGCGCCCAGCCCGCCCGTCACTACGGTCGCCATCAGCAGCGCGCCCGCGATGGTGAAGCCGCTGCCGATGACCAGAGTCCTGCGCACCCCAAGGCGGTTGATGCTGAGAGCCACCAAAGGACCCGGCAGGCCTGACATGATCATGTAGACCGAGAACATGTTGCCCATGGTCTCGCGATTCAATCCCACCGCCCTGGCCATGGCGGCATTGATCACTGCAGGCCCGTATGCCGGAAAACCCAGGTTCAGGAACACGATGCCCCACAGCGCCCCGAGCATTGTCCAGCCGTAGAAATTGTACTTGGCCATCAGAATCCTTCGACGATCAAGCCTCGCCCCAAACTTCGCGTGCAACTCGCACGACCAATTCCAGTTTACGCCATTGTTCGCTTTCGGAGACCGCGTTGCCATGATGCGTGCTCGAGAATCCGCATTGTGGCGACACGCACAGGCTGTCCAGCGGCACGTAGGCGCCGGCGGCGTCAATCCGCCGCTTGATTTCATCGGCGCTCTCGATGGCGCCCTGCTTCGTCGTCACCAGTCCCAGCACCGCCCGTTTGCCGGCCGGAAGATATCGCAGCGGCTCGAAGGAACCGGCACGAGCTGAGTCGAACTCCATGAAGAATCCGTCCACATCGATGGAAAACATCACCTCCGCTATGCTCTCGTAACCGCCCTCCGCAACCCATGAGCTGCGGAAGTTTCCGCGGCAGGTGTGCATGGTCACGATCATGCCCGCCGGGCGCTCGCGCAACGCGGCATTGACCGCGCTCGCAAAGGCTCGCGGCAATTCCTCCGGATCATCGCCGTTGAGCCGGCATCCGTCGCGAAACTTCGGATCGCACAAATACGCGAATGACACGTCGTCCAGCTGCAAATAGGTACAGCCACGTTCGGCGAAGAATCGAATGGCCCTCTGGTACGCAGCGGCGACGTCCTGCCAGAACTCGGCGAGATCCGGATAGACCGCGCTCGACACCGATTTGCGGCCGCCGCGCAAGTACAGCATCGAGGGCGATGGAATGGTCACCTTGGCTGTCGCGCCGTCGCTGCCACGAGCGCTGGTGACCGATTTCAGATAAGTAAATGCATCGACCATGATGGGATGGGAGCAGCTCACCTTGCCGGTCACCGTGGCCACGGGCGGCTGCTCCTCCGATCCGCCGAAGCGGTTTTGATCGGGCATGGCGATGATGGTGACGCCGTCGAGTTCCCGCAGAAAATCGATGTGCCAGTAGTCGCGGCGCAGTTCGCCGTCGGTGACGGAGCGCAGCCCGATCGACAACTGCTTGTCGACAATGTCGCGGATACAGCCGTCCTCGACTTCACGCAATGCGGCAGCGGAGAGTGCACCCAGCTTGAACTGCACGCGCGCCGCCGCCAATGCCGCGGGGCGCAACAGACTCCCGACCTGGTCGGCGCGGAACGGCGGCGTCATCGCAACTTCCCCTTCAATTTTCAACCCTCCCATGAAGCGGCCAATACGGATCTCGCGCTCGATTCTAGGGGAAAGCCCGCTCCACCCAAAGTGCAACGCCCGTCATGCAGCGTAGTGCAATCTGGTAGCATGAGGCTACTTTTCACCAAGTGCCCTGCATGCAGTTCAATCGCTTCGATCTGAACCTGTTGATCGCGCTCGATACGCTGTTGCGCGAGAGGAATATCACCCGGGCGGCAGAGAAAGTCTTCGTGTCGCAACCGGCGATGAGCGCGGCGCTGCACCGATTGCGGGATTACTTCGGCGACCCGCTGCTGGTGCGCGTCGGCCGCGACATGGAATTGTCTCCTCGCGGCCAGTCCCTGGTCGAGCCGGTTCGCGAAGCCCTGCTCCTGATCCAGGCCACCCTCGGCACTCAGCCGACATTCACCGCCGCCACGACGCAGCGCGAGTTCACCCTGATTCTCTCCGAGGAGGCGGTGCCGGATCTGCTGCCCGCCATACTGAAGCGCGTTTCCACCGAAGCTCCGGGAATACGCATCACCATCGAACTGGTGTCGCATTCGGCGCTGAATCGTCTCGAATACGGCGACGTCGATCTATGTCTGTGCCTGGACAGCTTGCGGCTGTTCGACGTGCGCGCCTATCCCGACACGCTGCGCAACGTACGCCTGCGTCCGGTGCGCTGGATTTGCGCAGTGGATCGCGATCATCCCACGGTGAGCGACAGCATCTCGGTTGAGCAATATTTTGCGCTGCCTCATGTGTTTGGCCGTCCAAGCGGCTACACCGCGACGGCCGAAGAATTGGTGCGCCGGCTGCTGGACATCGATCTTGCCGTGCACATTACCGTGCCCAGCCTGCTGCATTTGCCGCTGATACTGCGGGGCACCCGCTTGGTCGCGACCATGCCGGAGCGCGTGGCGCAGATGTTTGCTTCGACCGTGCCGGTCAAGACCTTCCCGCTGCCCTTCGAAACACCGCCGTTGCACGAAATCCTTCTCTGGCACAAGCGAAATGACGCGGATCCCGCACACGCCTGGCTTCGCGACATGGTGGTTCGTCTGACTCAGGAGATGTAACACATGAGCGTAAAACCCCGCCGCTGCATTACCGTGCTGTATCCGAACAAGCCCGGCGTGACATTTGATTTCGACTATTATCTCAAGCAGCACGCCACACTCATCGATCATCTCTATGGCGCCTCCATTGCTAAGTTGGAGTTGCGCCGCGGCGGCACCACACCGGACGGGTCGCCCGCCGCCTACGTCGCCATCATCAATATCTGGATCGCCGATCAAGCCGCGTTCGACAGCGCGGGCGCCAAACACGGCGCTACTTTGATTGCCGACGTGCCGAATTTCACCAACACCATGCCGACTATTCAGATCGACGAAATCGTCGAGTAGCGGCGTTCGCATGCCGCTCACCCAACTCGAGCACTACCTGGTGCTGACCGATGACCTGGATGGCACCCGGGATTTCTACAGCCTCGCCCTCGGTCTGCACGTGGGCCCACGTCCGCAGCTGGGATTCCCCGGTTACTGGCTGTATATCGGCAATGTGCCCAGCATTCACATCGCCGAATGGGACAGCTACCGCACGCATTCCACCGCCGCCGGCATCAGTGTCTCTACACGCGCGCCCGGCACGGGAGCCGTTGACCACATCGCCTTCAACGCCACCGACTGCGAGGCCGTGAAGGCAAAACTCCGCGCCTACGGCGTGCAATTTGCGGAGAACGAAGTCACCGACGTCGGACTGACGCAGTTGTTTCTGCACGATCCGAACGGCGTCAAGGTGGAGATCAACGTGCGCGCCTTGCCCGCCCCTTGAGCCGTCAGCCGTTCTCGCTGTAAATCGCGTTGCAGAGAATGAAGCGCACGGATTCCGCGCGCACCTGATCGATCGGCTCCTTCGCGATCGATGCCTCGATCTTGGCGTGACGGGCGTGCAGCACCTCGCGAAACTCAGGATGACTGATGATGAACAGCTCATTGTTCGTGATCCCCCGCAACACATGCCCGGCCGCCTCCACCGGGTCCATCGCAGCATCCATGAATGACGGTTCGCCGGCTTGCGGCGGCGGTGGCGTTGCGTAGCCTGTGTCGTTGAATTGCTCCCGGCGCGGCCCTCCGCCCTCGCCGATGTTGGACTTGACTGTCCCGGGGCAGTAGACGGAGACGCCGATATTGCGTCCGATCATGTCGGTGCGCAGCGACTCGGACAGTCCCACCACCGCGAACTTGGTGGTCGAGTAAAGCCCAACTGCACCCAGCGCGGCGATACCTCCCATCGACGCCACGTTGACGATATGCGCCTCCTGCCCGCTCGCAATCATATCCGGCAGGAAGATGACCAGGGTATTGATCACCCCGCCTATGTTGACGCTCATGATCCAATCCCAATCGCTGAAGGTGGCCAGTTCCATGGGCCCGTGAATGCCGATGCCGGCGTTGTTGATCAGCAGCTGTACCTTGCCGTAGACACTCTCTATCTCACGCTTCGCAGCGCTTAAGCCCTCTCGATCGGTCACATCTACTTTGATGGGATGCACCGACAGCTGCGGCCTGCTGCGGAAATACGCCATCGTCTGGTCCAAGTGCTCTTGGCGGCGGTAGCTGAACGCAACCTTCATGCCTTCTTCGGCCAGTACTTTGACGATGCCCTGCCCGATGCCGCTGCTGCCGCCCGTGACGAAGGCCACTTTTCCCTTGAGATTCTTCATCGCATCACGCCGCTCTTTTCAGACTTGCGCCCGAGGCAAGCTTTGGCCCCGGATCAGATCCGCGCCTTTCTCTGCGATCATGATCGCAGGCGCATTGGTGTTGCCGCCGGGGATATCCGGCATGATCGAGGCATCGATGACCCGCAGCCCGTCGACGCCGCATACCCTCAACGCAGCATCCACGACCGCTTGTGCATCGCCCTCGATTCCCATCTTGCAGGTGCCCACGGCGTGTTGGGTGATAGCCGCGGTATCGCGAATGAATCGTTCGAGATCGGCATCCGAGGCCAGACTCGCTCCGGGCAGCACCTCATCGGCAACCAGTGTGCGCAGGGGCTCGCGGCCGTAGATGTCGCGTATCGCCCGCAGGCCGCGGATCGCCCGGTCGACATCGGACTTTTCCCTGAACAGATTGAATAAAATGCGCGGCGGATCGCGCGCGTCCGCCGAGCGTAGCCACACCTCGCCGCGGCTGTCCTGCTTGATCATGGACAGGCCGGCGCCAAGCGTACCCGGCGGCTTCTTGCCTATCGGCGACAGCCGCAGCTCACGGGCGCTGACTTCCCCGGACATGCAGGTGAATTGCATGTCGGGCCGGTCCAGGCCCGGGTCCGTCCGAATGAATAAATTGCCGGCGGCACCATTGGTCGCGAACAATCCCTTGCCGAACAATCTCCACTGCAGAACCCACATCGTCGCACGATCCAGCCGCAATTCGCTGCGGAATGCCCCCGGCCGCACATTCCATCCCACGAACATGAACGGGTGCTCGATGAGATTTTTCCCGACCCCGGGTAGATCGACCAGAGTCTTGATGCCCACGCTCGTCAGGCGTTCGGCCGGTCCCACCCCCGACAGCATGAGCAGCTGCGGAGAGCCGTACACGCCGCCCGCGAGAATGACTTCGCTGCCGGCCATGGCCGTGATTTCCTCGCTGCCTTGCTGGTAATCGACCCCGACGGCGCGACCGCTTTGCAGGCGGACGCGGCGCACCAGCGCGCGAGTCTCGACCTGAAGGTTGCGCCGGCCCAGGGCGGGCTTGAGAAACAGGCGCGCCGTGTTGCCGCGCCGTCCGCGCCGCACCGTCATTTCGCTGCGCTGAAAGCCTTCGCTCTGTTCGCCGTGATAATCCTCCGTCGCGGGGTAGCCCGCCGCGACGCTGGCCGCACGAATCTCTTCGTACAGCATGTTCGACTCAGGCACGGCGACTTCCATCTCGCCCGACCCTCCGTGATATTTAGTCTCGCCCAGCCAGCTTTGCTCGGATTTGCGGAAATAAGGCAGCACGTCCGCGTAACCCCAGCCTACAAGGCCACGCAGCGCCCAATCGTCGTAGTCGCGGCGGTGGCCGCGGGCGTAAACCATGCCGTTGATCATCGAGGAGCCGCCCAAACCCTTGCCGCGCGGAATGTCGATTCGCCTGCCGTTCAGGAAGGGTTCGGGTTCGCTCTGGTAATTCCAGTTCAAATCCCGGCGCGCCACGTACTTGGGAAACGCCATGGGCATGTCTTTGAATAGCCCGGTCGCCGCCCCACCCGCTTCCAGCAATAGGACCGTCGCCCTGCCGTCTTCGGTCAGTCGATTCGCGAGTACGCATCCCGCCGAACCCGCGCCGACGATGATGTAATCGAAGTTTCTTATAGTAGAGGCGCTCGCCATGTTCAACTCCATCCGCCGCTCGGCCCACAGCGCAGCTCCCCGGCGTACTCGGCTTCCGAGCATGCGCGTGTTCGACCCCGCGCCGATCAGCTCAGAGTGAACGGGCTTTCACACGACAAAGCTCAACGTCCGTCGTTTCTCAAGGCCCTGGCGCCATCGCAGGCGGCGCGGGCGCTCCGGCTTCACTGCGGGTAAACTACGGCTTTTTTGGAGATCTTGATGCGCGCCTATGAAATCGCCGCCGGAAGCAACAGTCTCGACGGATTGCGCCGTTGCGAACGTCCGGACCCCAAGGCGCTGCCCACACAGATACTGGTGCGCATTCAAGCTGCATCGCTCAACTATCGCGATCTATTGGTTGCCCGCGGCCACTACATGGGCGGCACAGTGTCGGCCAACACCATTCCGCTGTCGGACGGCGCGGGCGAGGTGGTTGCCGTCGGGTCCGCGGTCACCCGCTTCCGAATCGGCGAGCGCGTCGCCGGCACATTCTTTCACGGCTGGATCGATGGCAAGCCGCCGCGCGGCCCGTTGGTGTCTCTCGGCGCGCCGCCCGCCGACGGCGTACTCGCCGAGCTAGTCGCGTTCGATCAGCAAGACGCCGTGGCGGTGCCCGCTCATCTCACTGCGGCGGGCGCCGCGACCCTGCCCTGTGCCGCGGTCACAGCCTGGCGCACGCTGGTCGACGGCCATGTCGCCCCCGGCGAGACGGTGCTGGTGCTTGGCACGGGCGGCGTTTCCATATTCGCACTGCAGTTTGCGCGACTCGCGGGGGCGCGCGTGCTGGTGACGTCCTCGAGCGACGAAAAACTAGCCCGTGCAAAGGCCTTGGGCGCAGATGGCTGCATCAACTACCGCACCCACACTGAATGGGATAAAGAGGTGTTGAAACTGACCGATGGCCGCGGCGTCGATCATGTGCTCGACGTCGGCGGCGCGGGCACCTTGGCTCGCTCCGTCGGCGCGGTCGCCGTGGGCGGACGTGTCGGTATGATCGGTGTATTGACTGGAGTCGGCGCGGCGGGCAGTCCCTACGGGCTGCTCGGCAAGCAAGCCAGCCTGCACGGCGTTTACGTCGGATCGCGCGGCCACTTCGAACGTATGAACGCTGCCATTTCGACGCATCGCCTGCAACCCATCATCGATCGTGAGTTTGCCTTCGATGACGCCCTCGCCGCGTACCGCCACCTCGAGAGCGGCGCGCATTTCGGCAAAGTGGTGATCCGGCTTTGAGCGCGACAACGGTGCGCGGCGCGGTGTATGCGCTGCTTCGCGAATTTAAGCTGACGACCGTGTTCGGTAACCCGGGCTCGACCGAGCTGCCGATGTTCCGCGACTTTCCCGAGGATTTCCACTACGTGCTCGGCCTGCAGGAGTCGGTCGTGGTCGCCATGGCCGATGGCTTTGCGCAGGCCCGTGGCGATGCCGCGTTGATCAATCTGCACTCCGCCATCGGCGTCGGCCACGCGCTCGGCAGCATCTTCACGGCCTATAAGAACCAAACACCGCTCGTGATCACCGCCGGACAACAGGCCCGCTCCATACTGCCCTTCGAACCCTTTCTCTACTCCGAGCAGGCAGCGCAACTGCCGAAACCCTATGTGAAATGGAGCAGTGAGCCGGCGCGCGCTGCGGACGTGCCGGCGGCGATCGCGCGCGCCTACTACGTCGCCATGCAGCCGCCGCGCGGCCCCACCTTCGTCTCGATCCCCGTCGATGACTGGGATCGCCCCTGTTCGACGCTGGCGGCGCGCGAGGTCAGCCGCAGCATCGCGGGAGATCCCGTATTGCTCGAGCGTGCCGCGGCAGCGCTGCGCGATTCGCGCCGGCCGGTGATCGTCGTCGGCGCCTCGGTGGCTCGCGACGACGCCTGGGATGAAACTATCGCGCTCGCCGAGCAGCAGCAAGCGCCGGTCTGGGTCAGCCCCATGTCGGCGCGCAATAGTTTTCCGGAGCGCCATCCCTTGTTCGCCGGTTTTCTGCCCGCCGATCGGGCGGCCATCGTTTCCCGTCTGCAAGGCGCGGATCTGATCCTGGTGCTCGGCGCGCCGGTGTTCACTTATCATGTCGAGGGTCAGGGGCCGCACATTCCCGACGGCGCCGCACTCATACAACTCACCGACGATCCGGCCGCAGCTGCCTGGTGTGCGGTCGGCACGTCCATCGTGACCAATTTGAAACTCGGTGCTGCCGCGCTGCTCACCGGTCCGCCTGCCGCACGGCGTGCATCGCCGGCCATTCCCGCTCGCGCCCCGCCCATAGACACGGGCACCTTGAGCGATCGCTACCTATTGCAGCAGATCGCCGTGCTGCGTCCTAGCGACAGCATCATCGTCGAGGAAGCGCCGAGCAGCCGCGGACCCATGCACGATTACCTGCCCATGCTGGAGCGCGATTCCTTTCACACCTGTGCCAGCGGCGGTCTTGGCCACGGGCTGCCCGCCGCAGTCGGCGTGGCGCTGGCGCGGCCGGGCCGCAAGGTGATCGGGCTGCTCGGCGACGGTTCTGCCATGTACTCCATTCAAGGGCTATGGAGCGCGGCAGAGCTCGGACTGCCCATCGCCTTCATCATCGTCAACAACGGCAGCTATCGAGCGCTCGAGGAGTTTGGCCATCACTTCGATATCAAGACGCTGCCCGGAGTTCGCTTGCCGCATCTGGATTTCTGCGCGCTGGCGGCCGCCCAGGGAGTGAAGGCGATCCGTGTCGAGCGCTGCGAGGATCTCGACACCGCGCTGCGCGAGGTATTC
>JBDUEQ010000135.1:0-3385 GCA_040002315.1 Gammaproteobacteria bacterium | reverse complement strand
CTGGTGGCGACCACGGTGATCGAAGTCGGCGTCGACGTGCCGAACGCCACCCTCATGGTCATCGAGAACGCAGAGCGCATGGGGCTGGCACAGCTGCATCAGCTGCGCGGCCGGGTGGGCCGCGGCCAGCATGCAAGTTCCTGTCTGCTGCTATACCGCGCGCCGCTGTCTTCACTGGCGCGCGAGCGGCTGGCCGTGATGCGCTACACCAACGACGGCTTCGAGATCGCACGCCGCGACCTCGAATTGCGCGGCCCCGGTGAATTGCTCGGCACGCGGCAAACCGGTCTCGCGCAAATGCGTGTCGCCGATTTGTTGCGCGATGCTGATTTGCTGCCCCGAGTGCAGCTTGCCGCGGAATCCTTGCTGCGCGACTGGCCGCTGCACGCGCTGCCGCTCATCCGCCGTTGGGTGGGGCATGCGGAGCAATACGGCCGCGTCGGGTAGAATGCCGCATGACTATCGGTACTCTGCAATGATCCGCACACGAGCTGCGCCGGTGAAGGCGCACCCGGATTCCATCCGCTGGCTCCCCGCGGAGCGCCTGGGACAATTGAGCGTCGATTCGCAGGTGCGCCCTTGGCTGATCGGCAAAGGATTGCTGACGCAGCGCCTGAAAGCCGTGTGCGGCGAGCGCTTCGGCCTGCGGTTGGTGGATCAGTGGACGGCAGTGCTCGGTGCCGCGTATCAAACGGCGCTGCGCTCCACGGACAACGCCGGCTTGTTTCGCGACGTAGAAATGTCCAACAACAACAGCGTGTGGGTTTTCGAGCAGGCCGTCATGCCGGATTCGACTCTGGTCGCTCATCCCTGGCTCGCCGAGTTGGGAGACTCCGCGCTCGGCGAAACCTTGAGCGACTTGTCGGGAGTGGAGCGCAGCTCCTATGAATATGCATGGTTGCCCGCGGGGGAGGCCGTAACCGCACGCGCGCTGCGCGATGCACAAGTAAAACCCGCCGGCCTCTGGGCGCGCCGCTCACGTCTGTCATTGCGCAGCGCACCGCTGCTCATCCAGGAGCTTTTCTTTCCCTCCATGGGCCACGTCTAAGGCCGCCGCCGCGTGCCGCTGCCGAATTCCGGAGTGGAACTGATCGATCGGATTGCCGAACGCTGGCGATGGTTCGTGTACCGCGTGCGCTTCCACCCGTGGACCACCCACGAGCTGCCGCGGATCTTGGGCGGCCTGATGGATTACGCGCGCCTCATGCGCTTGGACCGTCCGATCGGCATTTGGCTGCTGCTCTGGCCGACCTTGTGGGCGCTATGGATCAGCAGCCGCGGCAAACCCAACCCTCGCATCTTCATCATCTTCGTCGCCGGAACCGTGCTGATGCGCTCGGCCGGGTGCGCCATCAATGACTACGCCGACCGCAGCTTCGACCCGCGCGTGGCGCGCACCAAGGACAGGCCGCTGGCGGCCGGGCGCATTTCCACTCTCGAGGCATTAGTGCTGTTCACCGTGCTGTCGCTCACCGCTCTGATGCTGGCCCTGCAGCTCAACAAGTCGACGTTGCTGCTCGCCGTGCTGGGCGGATTTCTCGCCATCAGTTATCCTTTCGTAAAGCGCTTTTTGCCGGTGCCCCAGATGTACTTGGGAGTGACATTCGGCTGGGGAATCCCCATGGCGTTCGAGGCGCAGTTCGAACAGATACCCCGCGTCGCGTGGTTGTTGCTGCTCGCGAATGTGCTCTGGGTTACCGTGTACGACACGCTTTACGCCATGGTGGACCGCGACGATGACATCAAGATCGGAGTGCGTTCGACGGCAATTCTGTTCGGAGATTCGGTTCGTCACATCATCGCGCTGCTGCAAATCATGACCTTGGCGTCGTTGTACCTGGTCGGCCGCATGATCCACATGGGCAATTGGTATCTCGCCGGTTTGGGTGCGGGGGCGGCGTTTTTCGCACATCAGCTTTGGTTGATACGCAATCGAGATCGCGATGCCTGTTTTCGGGCCTTCCTCAACAACAACTATTTCGGAATGGCCGTATTCATCGGCATGGCGTTGGAATATCAGTTCTTGCGCTGAAATGCTTGTCGCCGCCTCCCTCTTGACCGCCTGCGGCTGCTTGAACGGTTGCGGCGATTCCAGAGAGCTTACGCCGATACGGCTCACCCACAGCCCGCCGGTGGGCAGGCTCGACCCGCAACGATTGCGGTCCCTATCCATGGAATGCGAAAAATACCCGCCCATTAATTCCATGCGCGGCCGCTACGATGCCGCCTATTGTGAGGAGGCCATCGTGGCCTGGGGCGAATCCCCATTGCAGATGGTTGTCATCCCTCCCGCCACGACTCCATAAATTTACGCGCGCCATCGTCAACCAATTCTTACTCGCTTGGTTGACTAAGGAACCGGAGCGCCGAATACTTGCTGCCATGAGCCAGCCGTAACGCGGTACGACCCTGATTTCAAAGAGGTATCTGTGACAGTACGCAATGATTGGACGCTTGCGGAAGTGCAAGAGCTTTTCGCATTGCCCTTCATGGATTTGATGTTCCAGGCGCAATCCGTACACCGGCGCTACCAGGCGGCCAATACCGTTCAGATCAGCACCTTGCTCAGCATCAAGACCGGGGCTTGCCCTGAGGATTGTGCCTATTGCCCGCAAAGCGCGCGTTTCGATACGGGATTGGAGACGCAGGAACTGCTCGAGCTGGAAGAGGTGTCGGCCCGTGCGAGTGCCGCGAAGGAATCCGGCGCCACTCGCTTTTGCATGGGCGCGGCATATCGCTCGCCTAAGCCCAAGGATCTGCGCAAGGTGCTTGCCATGATCCGCGAAGTGAAATCACTGGGAATGGAGACCTGTGCCACTCTCGGCATGGTCTCATCGGAGCAGGCGCAGGAACTCAAGGCCGCCGGCCTTGACTACTACAATCACAATCTCGACACGTCGCCGCAGTACTATCAGAAGATCATCAGCACCCGTACCTACCAAGATAGGCTCGATACGCTGCAGGCAGTGCGCGACGCCGGAATGAACGTATGCTGCGGCGGCATCGTCGGCATGGGCGAGGAGCCGCAGGATCGGGCTGAGCTCTTGCACGTTCTAGCCACCCTGCCTGCGCACCCGGAAAGCGTCCCCATCAATCGACTGGTGCGCGTCGCCGGCACGCCGCTGGCCGATGCGGCGCCGCTCGACCCCTTTGATTTCGTGCGCACCATTGCCGTTGCGCGCATCCTGATGCCGCAATGTCATGTGCGTCTATCGGCGGGCCGCAGCGACATGAACGATGAGCTGCAGGCACTATGCTTCCTGGCCGGCGCCAACTCCATATTTTATGGAGAGAAGCTTTTGACCACGGGCAATCCGGATACCGTACAAGATCAAACCTTGTTCCGGCGCTTGAAAATTTCCGCGGAACCGCGGGGCGGCCAACC